>JAADEP010000080.1 GCA_013153335.1 Chloroflexota bacterium | reverse complement strand
CTCAAGCAAACCATCGACCTCGCGGGCTTCGACGGCGTGGTGGGTTTTTACCTTTATCATTTGGGGACGGGCGAGGAATTGCACTTTGTGCATTACCAAGGCCAGGACGTCGCAATCCCACCCGATGTTTCGTTCACCGCGGCCAGCGCGATCAAAGTGCCCATCATGATCTCGGTCTTGCGCCGCATCGATTGGGCGAAACTTCCCGAGAATTCTGAGACCGAGCGCTGGCTACGGGAGATGATCACCAAATCGGGGAACGACCCCTCGGATTGGCTCATGGAGAATGTATTGGATCCGGTGCGAGGGCCGCTCATCGTCACGGCCGATATGCGCTACTTGGGCTTAGAGAACACCTTCCTCGCCGGCTTTTTCTACCCGGGCGCGCCGTTGCTGGCCCGTTTTGAAACCCCGGGCAATCAGCGGGATGACGTGTACACGGACCCTGATCCCTACAACCAAACCTCGCCTTCGGACATGGGCAGTCTGTTCGTGGACCTGTATCAATGCGCAACCCGAGGCGGCGGTCTGGCCGTCGCGTTCCCGGGCGAGATCACGCGCGACGAATGCCAGTACATGCTCGACCTGCTCGCGGAGAACCGCATTGGCGCGCTTTTGGAAGCGGCTGTGCCCGAAGGTATACGCGTCGCGCACAAACACGGCTGGGTCCCGAACCTGCAGGGTGGCATGCACGTGATCAACGACTCGGGTATCGTGTACACCCCCAACGGCGATTACGTGTTGTCGATCTTCTTGTACCGCCAAGGCGGGCTCTATTGGGGCCCGCACGCCAAATTGCTGCAAAACCTGGCGCGAGCGGTATATAACTACTACAATCCGCCCCAAGGCGCGCCCCCAGCGCCGGAGCCAACGCCCACCCCTAGCCCGACCCCGGCCCCCGGGCCCTGAGGAGGAAGACCATGCGCGCAAAGACCGAAGGCAAAATCACCCTCGCCCAAGCGGTCGCGATGGCCGTCGGCACCATGATCGGCGCAAGCATCTTTTCCCTGCTGGGAGTTGGTGCGCAACTCGCGGGCTCGAACCTGCCCTTGTCCTTCGTCTTATCCGGCATTCTAGCCCTCATGGTCGCGTACTCCTACGCGATTTTGGGCCGGCACATCGTCTCGAACGCAGGTCCCATTGCGTTCATCCTGCGCGGGTTCGGCGACAGCTTCATCGTCGGTGTGCTTGCCATCCTCATGTGGATGAGCTACGTCATCTCCATCGCGCTTTTCGCCAAGGGTTTCGCCGGATACCTGCTTCCGTTGTTGGGTATCGCGCCGACGAAGGCCGCCAACCTGGCCGTCATCACCGCGCTGTTGGCGGTCTTTACCGCGCTCAACGCGACCGGCGGAAGTCAGCTCGTAGGCCGTCTAGAATTCAGCATGGTACTCATCAAAATCGGCATCCTGGTGCTGTTCGTCCTCGCGGGATTGGTCACGTTGAAACCCGAGCGCCTTATTCCCCAATGGGACCCAGCGCACATTCGAGGGATGCTCAACGCAGCCCTGCTCTTTTTCCTCTCCTACATGGGATTTGGCCTGGTGACCAACGCTTCCGAAAACATGGAGGATCCTGAGCGAAACGTCCCCCGGGCCATTTATCTGAGCATCTTGATCGTCATGGTCATCTACGTCTCCGTGGCCGCGGTTGCGGTGGGCAACCTCACCGTGGAGCAGCTGGCCGAAGCCAAAGAGAACGCGCTGGCCATCGCGGCCCAACCTGCTTTGGGGCGCTTAGGGTTCACTTTGGTCTCGGTCGGCGCGCTTATCTCCATTACCTCCGCGCTGAACGCAACCCTATACGGTGGGGCCAACGTCGCGTACGCGTTCGCGCGCGATGGCCTGCTCCCCGAAACGTTCGAACGCAAACGCTGGTTCGAAGCGCCTGAAGGGTTATATCTCACCGCGGGACTGGGTTGGCTGTTCGCGGTGGGCTTTCGCATCGAGTCCGTTGCTTCGTTCATCAGCCTGATCTTCACGGCCATTTACCTCGCGGTTTTGCTTTCGCACTGGCGCCTTGTTCCGCAATATGGCGGGGACCGCCGGCTTCTGGCCATCAACATCACTGCACTAAGCGCGACCTTTGTTGGCTTGGTCGTGTACCAGTGGCGCCAATCCGCGAAAGACTTCGGCAGTTTTGTGCTCATGCTTGCGTTGGTCGTGTTGGTCGAGGTGTGGTATCGTTATCGGCGCCAACGCCACTTACGCTTGCCCGCTCGCGCCTTGCGTTCGTAAGGGCGCTGGAGAAGACCGGGCCGCGTGCCGCGCATGGCGACCCTCGCGGCCCGACTTGGCAGGAGCTATCCCATGGACCTTGCGCTGTCTCCTTCCGCCATCGCGGCGATACGCGAACGCGTGCTGGACGCGTTGCACGGGTTCGAAGGCTTTCCGCCCCGGGAGGTCCCAGAGCCGCCACCCGTAACCCTGGAAACCCTTCCCCGCTATCTGGACCACACGTTGCTCAAGCCCGAAGCCACGCCTGCCCAGATCCAAGCGCTGGTCGAGGCCGCGCGGCGTTGGCGCTTCGCCGCCGCGTGCGTTAACCCGCGCTTCGTCCCCCTCGTGGTGGAAGGCCTGCGCGACAGCCCTGTGGTCGCGTGCACCGTGGTGGGCTTCCCTTTGGGCGCGACGACCACGAGTGCGAAAGTGCACGAAGCCAGCGAGGCCTTAGCGGCCGGTGCGCGCGAAATCGACATGGTCCTGCCTATCGGCTTGCTCAAAGCTCGGGCTTATCGGGAGGTCGCGGAAGACATCGCGGCCGTTGTGGGCGTCGCGCGAGCCCACGCCGCGAGGGTCAAAGTCATCCTTGAGACCGCGCTTCTGAGCGATGAAGAAAAAGTCGCGGCCGCGGTCATTGCCCAACGGGCGGGCGCGGACTTCGTCAAAACCTCGACCGGGTTTGGCCCTGGTGGGGCGACCGTTGAGGACGTGGCCTTGTTGCGCGCGGTCGTCGGCCCGCGCATGGGCGTCAAAGCCTCGGGCGGCATCCGTACCTGCGCGCAGGCTTTGGCCATGAT
>JAADEP010000115.1 GCA_013153335.1 Chloroflexota bacterium | reverse complement strand
TCTTTGGACGAGGTGCTCGCGCGCTGGACCGATACCCTCACCCAGGCCGGCTGGGTGGTGCTGCAAGAGCCCGATGCTCGGGGGGACGGTATGGGGTTTGCCCCGCGGCCCAGCCATCCTTCGCGCCGCTTTTGCCACGACGAGGCCCAGCAGACCCTCGACCTGGTCCTCTTCCCGGATCCCGAGCGCGGGACGTGGAGCGCATTGACCCTCTTTGCGCTCGATTTTGAGGAATCGGGCGCCTCGTGCGCGAGCCTCAAGCCCCCTGTGGACGCCGAGTCGGAGCCCTTCGCCGAGCTGCCCAATCTGCAGCTGCCCCAAGAGGCCCGGTGGCGCAGAGGCACTGGCTGGCTTCCGTGGGCTACGAAGGCAGGGCTCCTAAGCCCCGGGACCGCGTGGGCCGCGGGCGTCGTGGTGGAGTATCCACGTGACGCGACCGCGCTGCATGCCGCGCTCGCGCCTCAGGTCGAAGCCCAAGGCTGGACCAAGACCGCCGAGGCTCTATCGCCCGCGTTGGCTTGGAGTCGCTGGCGCGCCACGCGCGACGGCTTGTTGCTCATTTGGCGCCGTGGCCCATCGGAGTATTTGGCTTTGCTGCTCGTGTGGTAAGATGAAGGCACACGCCCGACCCCGGCGGAGGAGAGCATGCCCTCGCTGCGCTCCTGGTTTTCGCGCGTTCGCAGGTGGATTCAAGGCTTTCTGTATGGCATGCTGTTCTATGACGTGGAACGGGCCTTCCGCCGCCAGCACGCGGACTTGGAAGACCTGTTCATGCTCATCGTCTTTGGCGATTTGATCGGCCTGCCCATCCTCCCGCCGTATTACAGCTTGCGCCTCTTGCCGTATATTGTGCCTGTGATCAACCGCTGGAAGCGCCGCACTTTGCGCGAGCGGGATCTCACTGATTTGGCCGCGGACCTCGACGGCTGACTACGGGCGCAGGAACGCGCGCCAGCGGGCCTGGCCTTCCCGGAACAAAGCTTCCCACGCGTCGGGATTGGGTTGCGCGAGCAGCGCGCGCATGTGTTCCAACTCGGCCAGGTAGTGATCCAGCGCCTCGAGGATCGCCTCGTGGTTCGTGGCCAGAATGTCACGCATCATGCGCGGGGAGGACCCTGCCAGCCGCAAGATGGATCGGAAGCCGGGGCCGACGAAGGCGGCCGCTTCTTCGGGCGTGGCCAACGCCATGGCCAGGCTGAGCAAATAGGCCAGATGGCTGGTATAGGCCAGATAGCGGTCGTGCAACTCGGGGTCTTCGAGCCAAACGGGCTGCGCGCCCAAAAGTTGCGCCAAGCTCTCGGCCATGCGCCGCGCGCGGGCCGTGGTGCGGGGCAAAGGCGTGAAGATGAACGGCGCGCCGTGGAACAACGCCGGGTCCGCATGGGTCAGGCCGCCCATTTCTTTGCCCGCGATGGGGTGGCCTCCGATGGGGTCAAACCGCGGAGGCAACTGGGATAGCGCCTGACATACCGCGCGCTTCGTAGAACCCAGGTCCAACACTTGCACGGGGTGCCGCACCCAGTGGGGCAGCGCGTGGACCAAATCCAAAATGCTTTGCACCGGCGTGGCCAAAATGATCACGTCCGCGTGGGGCAAAACTTCCTCGGGTCGCGCACTGACCACATGCGCAATCCCGCGCTCGCGGGCCAGGGCCCGGGTGCGCGGGTCAATGTCCACCGCGTACAGCGTATCCACGTGGGGCTTGAGCGCCATGGCCAACGAGCCGCCCATCAGGCCCAGACCGACCACGGCCACCCGCTTGGTGTGCCACGGGAATTCACTCATGTTGCACCTCCAACAACCCACCCGGCCTCAAGGGGCCCTTGTCGCAGAAAGGTCTCTTCCCCAGGCTACCAGAAAGGTGTAGAAATTCTGTAAACGGGCAGGCCTCTATAGCATAACACGCGATTGGGCTTTTACGTGCCCCAACTCGGTCCGTCAACGCCGGCCTAATTGCGTTTCTGCAGGCGAATGAACAGCAGGCCCGCGCACCCAAGCTACGAGGGCGCGTGCGTGTCTCGCGAGTTTTCGCTCGCGGGGGCAGATGGCGTCGCGCGCGCCGCATCCATGGCCACGCGCAGACTGTGCAGAAAGGCGCGAGCAGCCTGCGCGGGATGAGGGCTCGCGCCCACGGCCCGGAGCAGCGCGCTGCCCACGATCACACCGTCGGCCAGCCGCGCGACCGCGGCCGCGTGCTCAGGCCGGGAAATGCCGAAGCCCACCGCGAGGGGCAAATCCGTGACCGCTCGCACCCGCTGCACAAACGCGGCCAGGTCGGGCGGGAGCTCCGCCCGCGCGCCGGTCACCCCGGTCAGCGAGACCAAGTACAAAAAGCCCTGCGCGTGTTCGGCAATGCGCCGCACTCGCGATTGTGGGGTTGTGGGCGCAATCAAAGGGATGAGCGCGAGTTCATGCGCCGCGAGGGCCTTGCGCAGGGGCCCGGCTTCTTCGAGGGGCAGATCGGGCACGATCACACCATCCACGCCCGCTTGCGCGGCCGCTTGGGCAAACGTCTCGAGTCCCATCTGCAGGATGGGGTTGTAGTAACCCATAAGGATCAGCGGCGCGGTCACACGGCGGGCCCGGAGCTCGGCCACTTGTTCGAGCCCCTGGCGCAAGGTCATGCCATTGGCCAGCGCACGCTGCGACGCGGCTTGGATGGTCGCGCCATCGGCCAAGGGGTCGCTGAAGGGCACGCCCAGCTCGACCATGTCCGCACCGGCCTCCAGCGCGGCCGGAACCAGCTCGAGCGCGCTGGCGAAGTCGGGGTAACCCAAGGTGACGTAGGGGATCAACGCAGCCCGGTTGGCCGCGCGCAGGGTCGCGAAGGTTCGCGCGATCCGGTTCATAGCGTCACCCCCAAGGCTGCGGCCACGGTGGGCATATCTTTATCGCCACGGCCGCTGAGGTTGACCACGATGATTTGATCGCGAGCCATGTTCGGCGCGCGGCGGATGGCCTCGGCCACCGCGTGCGCGCTCTCCAGCGCGGGGATGATGCCCTCCAGCTGGCTGAGCTGTTGGAGCGCGTGCAGGGCCT
>JAADEP010000084.1 GCA_013153335.1 Chloroflexota bacterium | reverse complement strand
GCGATGCGGCCTGACGCGTGCCGGTCGAAAAAGGTCATGTCATGGTGCAAGACCTTATCGATGGCCTCGCTGGCCAGGGTGTACGTCGCGTCCGCGACAATGCGCATCAGGCCATAGCGACGGCCCCAGTTCGCCAGCCAATTGCCCAGGCCCATGACCAGCATCAAGCCGGCCAAAAATACGGCTTCGCGCGCGGTTAGGTGCGTAGCCATCCGGTTGACCATGTGGCTTAGCACAACAGGTGGTCCGGCCGCCATGACCGCGGCCATCAATACCAACCCCAAAACCACCAACAAGCCCCGGATGTAAGGCCGAAAGTACCGCGCGAGGCGTCGAACCAATTCCCGGTCGCTGTATTGTCGGTCATAGGACTCGCGTCCTAAGCCCATGAAGAAACTCATAACCGTCCATCCCGCGATGTCGTGGCATTGATATGACGATTGTACCATCCTGCGGATCGGACAGCTGAGCGCGCGGCTCCTGCCCGCTTGGTCGGGGTAGGGCGCCGTTTCCGCCGGCCTGGGGTCGAGGCCTCGGGCCGGCGAGGCCCTCGCGCGGGGCGCCCGAATCCTTTCGGCGAACCTCAAACGCGTGGCATTCCGAGCGCTGCAGGCCGAGGGTCAGAAAAAACGGTTTTCCTTCTTGCCAAAATGCGCTAACGCGGGTATACTTTTGCAACAAGCACGAATTTTGATTTTCTTTTTTAGCCCCCAAACTCCCTCAGGAGGACGACAATGGCACGGATCGTAGTCGTCGGTGCCGGTTTTGCCGGACATACCGCGGCCCTCTATTTGGGGCATTATTTGGGCAAGAAGCACGACGTCATTATGGTCAACAAATACGACCACTTCGTGTTCGTGCCCTCGTTGGTGTGGGTCGGCACCGGTCGAATGGCCCCCGAAAAAACCCTCATCCGTCTGGAGCCCGTCTATCGACGCATGCGGGTCAATTTCGTGCACGGCGCGCTCAAGGAAATCCACCCTGAACCTGAGGACGAGTACATTGTGGTCGAGCGCGCCAAAGACGGCAAGATGGAGCGCATCGATTACGATTACCTCATCATCGCGACCGGGCCCTATCTCAATTTCGATGCGACCCCGGGCCTGGGGCCGCATCACGGAACCACATATTCCATCTGTACGTACGACCACGCGTTGGAAACGCGCAAAGCTTATCTTGAGTTGGTCAAGCGCCTCGAGACCGGCGGTCGAGCCAAGATCGTAATCGGTACCGGCCATGGGACCGCGACCTGCCAAGGCGCTGCGTTCGAGTACATTTCCAATATCCACAAAGATTTGGTGCGCCGCGGCATCCGCGACCGGGCCGAGCTGGTCTTCTTCTCCAACGAGCCCGCGTTGGGCGACTTCGGCATCCGGGGCATTACCTCCCGTTACAAGGGGCGCCTCATCACCAGCGAAGAATTCGTGGAAGCCGTGTTCCGCGATTTCGACATCAAGTGGGAAGTGGGGCGCGCGGTGCACAAGGTCGAACCCGGGCGCATTTATTGGGAGGACCTGAACGGCAATTTCGGCGAAACCACGTACGACTTCGCCATGTTGGTGCCCCAGTTCAAGGGCCACGGCATTCACATCAAGGTGTTGGGGCCCAACGGCGAAGACCTGCACGACCGCATTTTCAACCCCTCGGGCTTTGTGATCGTGGACGGCATTTACGGCCTGCCGTATGAACGCTTGGAGCGCAACCCGGACGCGTGGCCCGCGGTGTATCAAAACCCGTGGTACCCCAACATCTTCGCCGCGGGGATCGCGTTCGCGCCGCCCGGGCCGATTTCCGTGCCGCACACCACGCCCAACGGCACCAAGATCGCGCCTGCGCCCCCGCGCACGGGCATGATCTCGGGCATCATTGGCCGCATCGTGGCCCTCAACGTGGTCGACCTGGTCAAGCGCGGTCGCATGACCCACGATGAGCGCATGAGCGAAATGTTCGCCGCGTGCGTGGCCTCAATCGGCGATTCCTTGTGGGACGGCTCCGCGGTGATCATCATCGTCTACCCAGTCGTGCCGGACTTCCGGCGCTACCCCAACGAGGGCGGCCGCGACCTCTTCGTAACCCACATGGAAATGGGCTTGAGCGGCGCGTGGATGAAACTGCTCATCCACTACACCTTCATGTACAAGTTCAAAGGCCTACCGGGCTGGCGGATCATCCCTGAATAGTCGCAGGAGGCGAGATCATGGGCCAAGACCTTGCACGCACCGAATCGGCGGAGAAGAAAGAGCGCTTCGTGATCACGGAGCGGGACAAGTTTTGGATGAACTGCAAGCTCTATCAGCTGTGGCGTTTCATCGTCCTGAACCTCAAGATCCTCAAGGCCGTGGACCACAGCAAACGTTCGTAAGCCCTACCAAGGGTTCATGCACACTTGCCGTGCCCTTTTGGCCAGGGCCGAGGTTTCCTTGCCTCGGCCCTGGCTCGTTTGAGTTCGGTGCGTTCGCGTTTGATCGGGTGCGCGGGGCGCATAGTGCCCAACGCAAAAGGGAGGATGGTCCGACCATCCTCCCTGCGCGAGCGTGCCGATGGGGCGAGCGGGACTCGAACCCGCACGGGCGAATGCCCAGAGGATTTTAAGTCCCCTGCGTCTGCCTGTTCCGCCATCGCCCCAGGCAATTTGATTATACGAGCAACGTTCCCCTGCCGTCAAGGCGCTTGGACGCGCGAACGCACACCTTTCGTGCTTTTCAACGCGCTTCAAGCGCCCGAATCCGCGGCGCTTTGGCTTGGGTGCATGGGGCCGCGCGCAAGCGCCTGCTCCAGTGCGCCCGACCGGCCGGGCTCGCGATGCTTCGCCCTCGGCGCGCACGACGCGACCTCGCGCGTAGCGCTCGTGCGGTCCAAGCAGGGCCTGGTTCCGCGGGGCCCCGCGCGGGCAAACGCATCGCGCGACCGCAGGCCCCCACCCATGCCTGTGCCATGGCCCGCGCCCGCAAAGCGCAGGGGATTGCCTTCGGCCTTGCGTCGTGATAGAATAACCCAGGATGGTTGTGTGAGGAGGCCTGTATGAGCGGCATGATTGAGGTTAAGATC
>JAADEP010000011.1 GCA_013153335.1 Chloroflexota bacterium | reverse complement strand
CTTGCAAGGCCCGCGCGTCCGTCAGGCCAAGGCCCTCGGGATGCGCGATGCGGAACCCGAGCGCGAGCAGGCGATGTTCGCGGTCAAAGATGACAAAGGTCGCCCGCGGGGCAACCTCGCGAGCCCAATAAAGATTGGGCCGCGGCACGTCCAGCGAGGCCTCAGGCTCCGTCGCGACCGGGGGCCGAAGCCCATACGAAAGCTCATCCAAGAGGGATTGCAGCGCGCGGTTGACCTGCTGGATGGTGCGCCGTTGGTCGCGGAGATCACGATGGACAGATTGAACCGCGTCCGCGATGCTCGGCAGCGCGCTTTGGGCGTTCCGAGCCCAGGCCCGGCGCAGGCAATCCAGGAAAACCGTGGTCGTGAGGTGGGCAACGTGCTCATCCGCGCGCCACTGGTCGACGAAGTAGCGCGTGAGCAGGACTTCGAGGTCGTCTTCGCCGGACGTTTGCGCGCCATGAATCAGCCGGGCGAAGGATTCGAGCGAACCTACAGGCAGCGAACGCAGGTATTGGATGGCCTGATGCGCCGCGTCATCGTGCTCGGCTCGGCGGCGCAAGCGTTGTTCCGCGCATTGCTGGGCTTGGGTCAAGACCTGGGTCCAGGGGGATGACGCGAGCAAGCGATCGAGCCATCGCTGGATCTGGCGCTCACCCTGTTGCAGCGCAGGCTCAACTATACCCTGCGAGCGGGGCCAGCGCTGCACAAGTTGCCGTTGTAGCCAGGAACGCAGAAGGGAAAGGGCAAAGCCTAAGACGCCGGAATAGGCACTCATCGTTTTTTCTCCTTAACCTTCAAACCGTTCGTTGCACGCGTGCTGGATGGCCTTTTGTCGGTCCGCGGACCGGTTGCGCTATGCCTTCGACGACGGCGGGTTTTCGGCCTCGCGCCACCAGGTGCGGAGCTTATCCATCGCGAGGCGGAGACGGGTTTTGACCGTGCCGAGGGGCAGGCCAAGGCGCTCCGCGATCTGGCGGTGGGTGTAGCCCTCAAAGAAGGCCAGTTCGATCACCTCGCGTTGTTCCGGAGGTAGACGTTCGAGCAGGCTTCGAATGCTGAGGTGCAGTTCCCGCGCGTTGCGGGTGTCGGTTTCGTCCGGGCTGTTCTCCAGGCCTTCGTCCCAGGGCCAGGCCGGGCGGCGCTGCTCTCGGCGCAAACGGTCGAGCGCGGTGGTGCGGGTGATGACCAGCAACCACGTGCTCCATTTGCTGCGTTGCGGATCATACGTCTTGCGGTGTTGCCATACTTTGAAAAATACGTCTTGGGTGACTTCTTGCGCCAAATGGGGGTCGTGCACCACGCGCAAGGCCAGACCGTAGACCCAAGATCCATAGCGGTCATACAGTTCAGCCAAGGCTTCTTCGTCCCCGTGGCGCAATCGCCGCGCCAATTCCCGTTCGTAGTCGTTCATACGCGCCTTTGTGGACCGACCACGACCCGGGGCCGCAGCCGGATGGATAGCTTCGTTCGATGGCCGCGCAGGGGCGGAAATCGCACCCCTACCGGCCATCCAACCTATCAAAGGGAGTGTTCTTCGCCGGGGCAGGCGCCATCCTCACAGAAATAAGTATAACGCAAGCCCAATCCATTCCCTCGACCCCCGGCGTACTTCTGATGAAACCTGTTCTGGAGGCAAGCCGATCCATGCCCCGAGATTGGCCGCGATGGGGAATCGCGAGTGTGTTGTTGGTCGTTGGTATGGCCCTGTGGGTGGCCTGGGCCGCGCCCCAGGCCATTCTTTGTTGGGCCCTGATCGCGGCTTTGGGCACCGGGTATGTGTGGGCTTATACCTGGCGGTATGTGGCCGAAAACCGGCCGGCCGCGGCCGCGCCGCGCTACACGCGGTTGGGCTGGGCCAACGGGCTCACGGTGTTGCGCGGGGTCTTGCTCGCGATGATGGCGGGCTTTCTGTGCCCGGCCGCGCGCACACCCGCGCTGGCCTGGGCGCCGGCCGGGCTCTATGGCTTGAACGCGTGGATCGACGGGGTGGATGGGCTCATCGCCCGGCGTTCAGGGCACGCGTCCCTGTTGGGGCGGCGGCTCGACCTGCACTTTGACGCGTGGGGCGTCTTCCTCGCGGCCGCGCTCGCGGTGCTCTGGGACCGCCTGCCGGCCGCGTTCCTCTTGGTTGCGCTCGCGCGTTACCTTTACGTCGCGCTGCTCGCGCTCGCGGCCCGGTTGGGCTGGCTGACCCGGGCTGTGCCCCACGACCCCCTGCGCCGGGCCCTCGCGGGCCTGATGATGGGCTTTTTGGCCGTCGCGCTGGCCCCGGTCTTCCCCGCGGCCGCGCTCGCGTGGGTGGGCTGGTTCTTTTTGGTGCCGTTTTTGTTGGGATTCGCGCGCGACGCGGCCTACGCGCTGCACCTCAGCCCGCGCTTTGGCCCGCTGACCGAGGTATGGCCGCGCCTGGCGCCCGTCGCACGGCTCGTGGCCGCGGGCATGTTGGTGCTCCGCTTGCCCGAACAGCCTTGGGCCTGGCGCGCGGCCGGGCTCGTGCTCGCGGCGGCCCTGGCCTTGGGCGTGCTCCCGCGGCTGGTGAGCCTGGCCATGTTGTTCGGCATTGGGTTCGGTTGGATGGCCGGCTGGTGGGGCCCGACCGCGTGGACCGCCTTGGTGGTCCTGGCCCTGACCATCGTGGTGCTGGGCGGCGGGGGCGCGTCCGCCCTCTGGCCTGCGGATGAGCCCTTGTTCACCCAGCGTTTGGGCCGGCCGCGTTCGGCCGCGTGGTCGGCCGCGCGGCCCCAGGGGTGAGCGACCATGCGCCGGATGTGGCATTATGGCTTGTGGCTGGTTCTGGCCGGCTTGGCCGGGCTCGCGGCACGGCAGGTGCCCTGGGACCACGTGCAGCGGGCCCTGACCGAGATCCCGTTGCGCACGTGGCTGGGCCTGATCGCGCTCAACGCGTTCATCTTATGGTTGTTCGTCTTGCGCTGGGGATGGTTCTTGCGCCAGATGGGCTTCACGGTGCCCTGGCATCGCCTGGTCGCGTATCGGCTCGCGGCCTTCAGCGTGAGCTATTTCACGCCCGGCACCCAATTCGGCGGCGAG
>JAADEP010000062.1 GCA_013153335.1 Chloroflexota bacterium | reverse complement strand
GGTCTGGCCGACCTGCGCGTGCCCCGCATCTAACTTCAAGAACAGGCACCGCTGGCTGCCCGCCCAGTGCAGCCTCGACGCGGAGGTCATCAGCGTGGACTGGCAGGTAGACCTGGCTTGGGCCTGGGCGCAGTTGAGCGGGCCTGAGCGGGTGGCCGTCCAGGGCAACTGGCCCCGCTGGCTCTGTCCGCGCCGCGCAACGTGCTGCGCGAGCAGGTGCATAACGTGCTGTGCCGCGCGGGTGGGCGGCCTGGCCACATCTTCAACCTGGGCCACGGCATCCTGCCCGACCCCGATCCCGACCAAGTCCGCCGGGTGGGGGATTGGGCACGAAGCCACACTGCGCGTGTCATGAGCCCAGGGTACCCCAAAGCATGGGGAGCGCGGGTTGTTTCGCGGTCAACCCTTGCAAACGGCGGTGCAAACTGCCGTCTAGGGGCGCGGTTTTGAGCGCGCGAGCCCACGCCTGTTGTGCCTTGGACATGCGGCCTTCGAGCTGATAGAGATGCCCGCGCCACCAGTACAACATGGCCTGCCCTTCTGCAGCCAGGCCCGGATGGCGCCAATACGGCTCGGCTTGTTCCATGAACGCCAAGAGCCTTCGGGCCTGGGATGGGTTGGGTTCCCACACCAGGGATTGGCGCAGCGCGATCCATTGCTGGCGGCGGGTGATCGACCAGGTAGGCCAGAATTCGCCCGCCTCGTAGACCATTTGCCGCGCAAAACCCCAGTCGTACGTCACGGCCGCGGGCAGCGCGCGGATAAGCTCGTTCCAGCCCTTATCTTCATCCAGCCAAAAGCCGTGATGCATGCGGGCCAGCGTATCTTCTCGCCAGCGCGCGTGGCCGATGCGTTGTTCCCACGTGGGCAGCTGGCGCTCGTAGCGGCTGCGACGTTGCTTCAGCCAGGTTAGGGCCCGAAGGTTCGCCTCACGCACCCAGGGCTGCTTGCGCTTCCCTTCGGCCATGAGGAACGCGCGCAAAAAGCCCCGAACCAGGGGATCGAGGGCCACCTGTTCCGCGTCGACCAGCCCGTAGACGTTTTCCAGCGTTTCGAGCGTGGGCCCTGGTTCTTTGAGGTTCCAGAGCGCGACCAAGAGGTCATAGTCGGGACGCCGCGCCAAGGCCAGCAGTTGCAGCCGCTGGAGCAACCTTTCCGCGTCGGGCGCGGCCGCGAGCGGCGCGAGCATGCGTTCTACGACCCGTTCCACCACATAGGGATGCAAGCTGCTGGGGTAAGGCGCCATAGCCCGGTCGCGCGGAAAAGCCCCCGCGAGCCAAATCTGCGCGGCCTCGGCCACAGCCAGGGGCAGGCCACGGGTCGCGCGCGTAAAAGCCGGAATCTCGCGCGGAGGGAAGGCCCGATCGCACGCGATCCGCTGCAGGAATTGCCGGGTTTCCTCTTCTGTCCAGGGGGCCAGGGTCCAGAGGTGCAAGCGCTTCTTGGGCCAGCGGCCTTGATAACCGGGCGCGTACGAGCGGCCCGCGCGGCGCGGCATATCCAACCGAACCCGGCTGGCCAAAATCCAGACCACATCCGCGCCCGTTCGTTGCCAAAGCGCGCGCAACCATGGGTCAAACATCGCGATGGTTTCATACGCGTCGAGCGCGAGGACCAACCCCCGCCGTTCGGCCGCGGCGCGCAAGCCTTGCGCCATGGCCTGCAAAAACCGTTCTTCGGGACTGAAGAAGAGGTCGAACTCCTCGGGTTTGAGCTGGCGACGCAACCACGTTTGGAGCCAGGCCCCCCAACGGGCCACATTGTCGCTCCCGTACTGCAGCAATTCTTCCAAAGCTTGTTCGAGCGGCTCTTGCGGTAGCCAGACCTCCACGCCGGGCAGGCCCGCGCGCGCCAGGCCGTGCCGGACCAGCCACGCGAGCCCTTTGGCGCCCAACCGGGCGAAAACATCCAAAGGCAAGCCCGAAGAAGCCTCTGGGTTTTGTTGCTGGAGGGACTGCAGCGCGGCCTGCACCGCTCGAGTCGCTTGCTCCTGTTGCCGACGCAACTGCTCATACGCGTCAAAGTACTTACCCAGCCCGGCGTCGCGTAGCGCCGCGTAAAAGTGCGTCAGAATGTCGTCCAAGCTCAGCTGCTGCGGTTGGGCGAGACGACTATCCACCGCGCGCAATGCCTCCCAATCCACCGCGATGGTCAACGCCCCGACCTCTTGAGCCATTGCGAGCCAGCGGCGCACCAAGGCCGACTTCCCAACGCCGACCGGCCCTTGCACGATCCACAGCCATGAAGCTTGCGTGGTGCTCATCGCGCCGCGATTTGCCCATGCGCCTTGATTTCGCGCTCGCAGCCAGCTTTTTAGGAAGGCCGCGAACGCGTGCAACGCGGCCTTCCGCCCAACCCAAGGCAACCCATCCATAAAGCACCTCCCACCCAAATCGTTTGTTTCGGTTTTGGGTTGGGCTATGCGCGTGCAAGGTTGATGCCGTTTTGGGATGGAAGTTCCGGTCTGGCGCGCGTTTATCCAGTCAGATAGGGATGGAGCGCTTCCAGGCTCGGCGGGATCGTGGGCAAGTCGGGTGTTTGCCGCAAGATGATGTCCGGGTCCTTGAGCCCGTGGCCGGTCACCACCGCGACGATGGTCTTGCCGCGCGGGTCAAGGCGACCGGCCTCGATCTCCGCGGCCAGGCCCGCGAGCCCCGCAGCCGACGCGGGTTCGACCCACACGCCCTCGCGCGCGAGCGCGCGTTGCATGGCCAAAATCGCGTCATCGGGCACCGCGATGATGCGACCGCCAGATTCGCGCGCGGCCGCGAGGGCTTCCTCCCCGCGGGCGGGCTTGCCGATGCGGATTGCGGTCGCGACCGTTTCGGGGTGCTCGACCGGGTGCCCCAGAACGAGGGGCGCGGCGCCTTGGGCTTGTACGCCCAGCAGCTGCGGCAGGCCCGACCCTTTGGCCGCATGGTATTGCTTGAAGCCCATCCAATACGCGGTGATATTGCCCGCGTTCCCCACAGGGATGGCCAACCAATCGGGCGCGCGGCCCAACGCATCCACAATCTCAAAGGCGGCCGTTTTCTGGCCCTGCAGACGATAGGGGTTGATGGAATTGACCAGCGCGATGGGGTACTGCTG
>JAADEP010000137.1 GCA_013153335.1 Chloroflexota bacterium | reverse complement strand
CCGACCCTGCCCGCGCAGCGGGCCTGGTGCGCGAGGCCTTGGCGCGCGAAACCGACCCCACCGCGCGCGAGGCCCTTTTAACCGCGCTGGCCTACCTGGCCGGCCGCGCGCCCATGGAGGAAGTCGTCGACCCCCTGCAGGCCTGGGCGGGCCGGGCCGATAGCCGCGTTGAGCTCCGCAGCCTCGCGGCCGGCGGCCTGGTGCGCCGCGCGCTGCGGCAACGCCTCGAGGACGAGGCCCTGCGCACCGCGATTGCGCAGGTGTTGGCCGATCTGAGGAAGCGGCTGCCCGGCCCCGAGGCCGTGCTGCACGCGCTCATCGCCGCGGGCGCGGACAACAATGTCTGGGATGCGTATCACGAGCGGGTGGCCGAGGCCCTGGCCCAGTGGGTCCAGGCCGATTGGGAGCAGCACTTCCCCTTGCTGGTGGAGGCTCTGGAGGCCACACTGGCTTCAGGCGCGGATTGGCCCCGGCCGCGCATCCTCCTGGCCGGGCTGGTGACCGTGGCTCAGGCCCGACCGGCCTCGTACGCGCGCGACGCGGACCCGGCACGCCTGGAGCGCTTGTTCAAGCAGGCTGCGGGGCATACCGAAAGCTTTAGCACCCGCCGTTTCGCGCTGCAGGCCTGGGCCCGATTGCGGCGGGTGGGGCCGGACTTCGTCCAGGCCTTGCTGCGGGCCCTGGCCGATGTAGCGCCCGTACATATGGACGCGCGCGAGGCCGTTCGCGCGGTGCGGGCCTTTGACCGCGACCCGGTGACCGCGTTGGAACCATGGGTTCAGGACGCTCGGCCATTGACCGCGGTCACGGCCGCGCAATTGCTGACCACCGTAGCCCGCGCCCAGGCGCAGCCCGACGCGGCCCGGGCGACCCTGGTCGCGGCCCTCGAGCCCTGGCTCCAGGCTCCCTACCGCCCCTGGGTCGATGGCTGGGAGAAAGACGAGCTCCGCGCCCTGGGCTTTTTGGACGACCTGCTGTATCAGGCGTTGCGCGAACTGGTGGGCGCGTCGTAATCATTCTCACGGACCGTTCGAGCCGCCCGAACCTGCCCCAAGGAGGCGCGTTTCATGCCGAGTTTTGACGAATACCGCTTGTTCGTGGAGAGTACACAATTCCTCACCGAGCGCCGGCAGGAGGCCAACCGCACCTACCTCACGGTCAACACCTTGCTCTTCGGGCTTTTGGCCTTTTTGCTGCGCGATGCCAACCTGGATGCGTCGGCTCAAACCCTGGCTGTGCTGCCCGTGCTCCTGGTCGGGCTGCTGGTGTGCTGGACCTGGGCCGCGATGCTCAAGCAGTACAAGGCCCTCATTGCGTGGCGCTATCAACAACTCATGGCCATGGAAAAGGCCCTGCCCGACCTCTACGGTATGTACACCAAGGAATGGGAAACCTTCTTCCGCCCTTTCCTGGGCCAGGAGCGCTTCGGCTTCTCCCGTCTGGAAGTCTGGCTGCCTCGGTTGTTCGCGGGGCTGTATGGGGTTTACGGACTTCTCTTTTTCCTTGTTCGTACCTGAGCAGCCTTTTGCATAGAGGGCTCCTGCGCGCAAAGAGGGCAGAGCCGTTGGCCGCCAACGATGCTATGATGAATGCGCGCCCATCCCTGGGGCGCGGTGAGTTTGTACCCGGAGGCCCGCGATGGAACGGATTCGGCAGTTGTACCTGCTGGGACAGTCGATTTGGTACGACGACCTGGACCGCGCGCTGGTGCGCTCCGGCCGGTTGGCCGAGCTCGCGCAAGCCGGCGGGGTGTATGGCGTGACGACCAATCCTTCGATTTTTCAGAAAGCCCTGAGCCAAAGCGACCGTTACGCGGACGCGATCGCGCGCTGGCAGCGCCAGGGGGTGCGTTCCCCCCGCGCGCTGTATGAGCACTTGGTGGTCGAGGATGTGCGCGCCGCGTGCGACGCGCTTCGGCCCCTGTATGAACGCACCCACGGCCAGGACGGGTTCGTGAGCCTCGAGGTCGACCCTCACCTGGCTTATGACGCGGACGCGACCCTGGCCGAGGCCCAACGCTTGTGGTCGTGGGTCGACCGGCCCAATCTGTTGATCAAAATCCCGGCCACGGCCCCGGGTTTGCGCGCGATCGAAGACGCGATCGCGGCCGGGGTGCCGGTCAATGTGACGTTGCTGTTTTCGGTCGCGCGCTACCGAGCGGTGGTCGACGCGTATCTGCGCGGGCTCGAACGCCGGGCCGCGCGCGGGCTGTCCCTGGACGTGCCCTCGGTCGCATCGTTCTTTGTCTCGCGCATCGACACCAAGGTCGACGCGGCCCTGAAGCCTTTGCTCGCGCGTTCGGACGCGCGCGGCCAGCAAGCCCGGGAGCTGTTGGGCACCATCGCGGTCGCGAACGCGCGGCAGGCCTATCAGGCTTTCAAGGCCATGTTCGCGACCGAACGCTTCGCGCGACTTGCGGCCCAGGGCGCGCGGGTGCAGCGCTTGCTGTGGGCTTCGACCAGCACCAAAAACCCCGCGTATCCCGACACCAAATACGTGGACGAGCTCATCGGCCCCAACACGGTCAACACGGTGCCGCCGCATACGTGGCAGGCCTTTGTGGACCACGGTACCCCGCGCCTCACCCTGGAGCAGGACCCGGTTGGCGACGCGATGCGGCTGGTTTTGCTGCAAGATTTGGGCATTGATCTGGACGCAATCACCCAAGCGCTGGAAGAGGAAGGCGTGCGCGCGTTCGTGGACGCGTTTGACCGCTTGCTCGCGGCCCTGGCCGCAGTTTCGTAGCCGCGCGCGGCGCGGCCCCCTTCCCTCAAAGCCAGAAACCCACGGACCCCGGCCTAGGCCTGGCCGGGGTTTTCGCGTGAGGCCATGGCCAAAAGCCGCTGGCCATAGGCTTGCAGCACGTCGTAGTAGGGCCGAATGCTGGGGATGTAGTGCCGCTCATCCGCCCGGTGGGGGCCCCAACCGCTCTGGCCCCACACCACGCCCCGGTCTTTGGGCACGTAGCGGATGCTGGACGCGGGCCGTTTGCGGCACGTCTCGGGCGGTTCTCCGCGCAACTCGGTGATGGTCGCGACCAGGGCTTGGTAGTAGGGGTTGTTGGGGTCGACCGCGGTGCCTTCGGTGATGGTCTCGGGCACGAAGGTCAGGCCCAACTCGCGCGCGTACGCGGCCAGGTCCGCAACAAAGGGGCTCATGGGGTCTTCGGGGATGGACCGAACTTCGACGCCCAGGACCCCGCGCGCGGGCGTGATGTTGTACAGGCCCTCCTCGCCCACGAGCATGAAGGAGAAGCGCACCTGGGTCACCCAGTCGTCGGCCGCGCGCAGGGTGAAGTAGAGCCCCGCGCGCTCTTGGGTATAGAGGTACGCGTCGACCAAAAGCGCGACCAGGTCCCGCGCGGTCGCGATGCCTGTGTGGTCCTTGGTGCCCTGGGCTTCGAAGCGCATGCGGCTCGCGCCGCGGCTGTGGGTGCACACGCCGCCCCAGGGCCGGGTTCCGGTCTCTTCGGTGCGCTCGCCCGCGATGTAGAACTCGGGCTCGATGCCCTGCTCGCGCAGCAGCTCGAGCGCGTGGGGCGTGCCCACCGGGAAGGTCTCGCCTTCTTCCTCGTTGCCCACCAGGAGCGCGGCGATGGGCGGGTAGGGCGGGCCTTCGCGGCGGCGGTTGGCCATCCACAGCGCGAAGGTCGCGACGACGGTTTTCATATCGGCCGCGCCCCGGCCCCAGAGGTACTCGCCCTCGATGCGGGGCTCGAACTGGCGGTCGTCGGGCTCGGGGTTGACCACGTCGAAGTGGCCCAGCCACGCGACCGTGGGGTTGGTTTGTCCGGGGAAGGTGACCCACATCGCGGGCGTGCGGCCTTGGTCGAACCACTGCACCTCAAGGCCGTGCTGTTCGAAATACGCGCGCAGCCACTGCCCCGCGCGATGCACGTCTTCGTAGCGGGGTTCGGGCGGGGTGCTCACCGACGGGATGCGAATGAGGGTTTGCGCGATCGCCAACACCTCGCGCGTGATGGGGTCCCAAGCCATGCTCGCCTCCTTGGGATGGGGATCGGGCCGTGGGGCCGGTGCCTACGTCAGGGTGGCCAGCGCTTCGACCAGGCGCTGGGCCGCGCCTTGGGTGCGTTCCAGGGGCAGCGCGTAAGAGAATCGGATCCAGCGCGCGCCCGCGGGCGAGAAGAACACGCCGGGCACGATGGCCAAGCCGTGCTCTTCGGCCAGGTATTGCCCCAAGGGTTCGGTGTCGGTCCAACCGCGGCGGTCGAGCCACGGACCCACGTCGATGAACGCGTAGTAGCCTTGGTTGAGGATGAAGCGGAAGCCCTGTTCGGCCAGGAAGGCCTTGAGCCACGCGCGGCTTTGCGCGGTGGGCTCGATGATGGGCTTGGCGGCCTCGCGGTAGCCGCGTTCGATCGCGGCCATGGCCACAGCCTGCGCGAAGAAAGGCGGGATGACCGAGTGGGACGCGCGCGCGGTGATGAACCGGGTGACCTCGCGGCCCGCGGTCAGCCAGCCCACGCGGATGTTGGACGCGCCGAGGGCTTTGGTCGCGCCGTCGAGGACCATCACCCGCTCGCGTTGGTCGGGGTCAAAGCCGCGCAACAGCGCGTTGATGTCGCTGGGGCCATGGTCGGTGACGTGGTGGTAGATCCAGTCGTAGAGCACGAACGCGGCCCCGTGTTCGAGGGCCCAGCGCCCCAGCGCGATCTGGTCTTCGAGGGGCATAACCCGACCGGTGGGGTTGTCGGGGCTGGTGATAATGAGCATGGCCACGCGACGGCCATGGGCTTCGACAAACGCGAAGGTGCGGGCCAGCGCGTCCTGGGTATAGGCCCAGGCCTCGTCCGCGCGGCCGGGCGCGCGGACCACGTTGGCGCCCACGCCATACGGGCCCCAGTTGTACGAAATCCAGGGTACGGCGCTGGTGATGACCACATCGCCGATGCGGCCATGCCCGAGCGCGATCGCGGCTTGATAGGCCTTGACCAGACCGTCGCGGCCACCGACCGTAGCCACGACGTGATCCGGGCCCCAGCCCAGCGCGGGGTCCAAGGCCCAATATTGCTCCGCGATGGCCGTGCGAAAGGCCACCGTTCCGTTGGGCATGGTGTAGGCGGTCCCGCGTTCGATTTGCATCGCGGCCGCGCGCTCGAGGATCTCGCGCGGCACACCGGGCAGGCTCGCGCCCCCGTCGCCCTGGGACGCGTCGTACACGGGCCGGTCAGGGTACCGTTCGCGGAAGCGGCGCAGGCCTTGCTTGACCAAGAACATGCGCGACGGCGGGATGGGCTGCATCCGCCGCGGGTAGTCATTGACCGGCACCCGGGCATCGGGCGGAACCACAAAGGCTGGGGCAGCGCCGGGCGTAGACATGTTCAACCTCCGAGGTGGGCTGGCTCTCAACGGAATAATTGTGCCCCAAACCGCCCACGCGCGCAAGTGTCAACTTGCAGCGGGTGCACGCAAATGTTGTAGAAACGGTCAAGTGGCGCGGGGAGGCGAAGAGGGCTGTCGCGGTTGAGCGTCGCCGCGGGCGCCGCGGGCTGGAAGCCCGCGGCTAGTTGACATAAAGCTGCGCGCGAATTATTCGGCCCAACGCGCGGGGCGTGCGGTGATGAATTTTTAGCGGGTGGGTTCAGCCGCCCGCGGCCCACGGCCATGGGCGCGCTCGCGTCGCCGCGGGCGCTGCGGGCTGGAAGCCCGTGGCTAGTTGACATAAGATTGCGCACAGGCAGGCTTAGCGCGCGGCGTGTGGGCGGCGAATTTTGTAGCGGGCGGGTTTAGCCGCCCGCGGGCATGGGCTCGGGCGCGTGCCGCAGGCGCCGCGGGCGCTGCGGGCTGGAAGCCCGCAGCTAGCATAAAATTGCGCGCGAATTGTCCGGCCCGACGCGCGGGCATGTGGGCGGCGAATTTTGTAGCGGGCGGGTTTCGCCGCCCGCGGGGCAAGCGCGGGTTCCGCCGCTCGGGCATGGGCTTCTACAAGATTTGTCTGCACCCCTTGCAGACGAAAACGCGCAGGCTGGGCGGCGACCATGGTATGATTCCTTTTACGTCCAAACCTCACAACATGGGAGGCTTCTTGTGGAAGATCCCTCCGAGACCGTCTCCGAGGTGCTTTACCTTTTTCTTCAAGAGAAATTACGCCAGCAAGGCATCGCGCTGGAAGACCTTTCCCTGGCGGAATATATCCAATTGGTGGCGCAGCTGTTGCGCGACATCGCCGAGGAAACGCAACGGCGGCGCCGGGTATCCAAAGACCAGCAGGGCCCGGCGAACGCGCCAGGCGAAGCCAGCATCCCCCAGGCCGCATCGGACACCGGTGCGCAACAGGAGGTTCCGCGCCGCGACGCATCGACTCGCGAGCAAGATGAGGCTGCCCAGGACGGAGCTCGCAGCGGCGACGCGGACGGAGACGCCAGCTAGGGTACGGAGGTAGGCAGCGCTCCAAACTCGCTGCTGTGCCTGACGCAACCGCGGCTCTTCTTTTGCCCCTGTTGTTTGTGCCTGAGCGTTTGGCCCCGGCCCCAGCCGGGCCGTGAGCCCAGGCGCGGGCTAAGCCATCGCCCCTGACCCAGGGGCGCGGGGCCGAACGGACGCCGTAGATTCTCGCGTGTGGGCGTAGTGCCCACGCGTCCGCGCGCGGCTCCCGCCGCCAGGTGGGTATAAGGCGATTTTTGATTATCGACATTCGTGACAATCGCAACTTCCTCCCGGTTCAATCCTTGACTATACTCGCCAATGAATTTAAGATAGTCAAGAATCCGGACTTCCTTCAGGGGCAGGGACGTATGCGCTTTTGGATCAACCGTCGCACAGACTACGCCATCCGCGTCGTGTTGGGCTTGGCCAAGCACCCACCCGGCACGCGCATCTCGGCTCAGCAGTTGAGCGAAGAAATGCTCATTCCGCTGTCCCTGCTCTATAGTTTGCTCAAGGACCTCAATCGCGCGAAGTTGGTCAAAACCTATCCGGGGCCCAAGGGCGGGCTGGAGCTGGCTCGTCCGCCTGAGCAGATCACGCTGCGCGACGTGATCGAGGCTATGGACCGCCTGCCTCAGGTGTCGGAATGTGTGACCGAGCCCGGCGTATGCCCATTTTCGAACGCGTGCCCAGTGCGTCGCCGCTGGGCGCGGATTCATCGCCTCGTTGTGCGGGAGTTAGAGGGGACGACGTTCGCGGACCTGGCCCGTGAGGCCAAGGAACCGTTTTCAACGCACAGCCATTCTTGGCCGAGCCATGAGTAAGACGTTCGTTTGGGTTACGCGCGGGATTTATACCTTTTTTGGTCTGGTGTTCGTTGGCGTTGTGGCGTTTAAGGTCTTCCAGCCCGTCCAAGTGTTGCCCCGCGTTCGCCTGGGCCCGGGGTATTGGCTGCTCGACCAAGATGGGCAGCGTTTGACCAACGAGGATATGCGGGGCACGGTGGTGCTGTATTCGTTCCTCTACACCCGTTGCCCGGGCGATTGTTACGGCATTGTGCCAACTTTGCAACGGATCCAGGCCGAAGGTCCGCGCATCATGGGCGATATCCCCTTCGCCATCGTCACCATCACCTTGGACCCTGAGCATGACACGCCCGAGGTGCTCAAGGCGTACGCGCAGCAAGTGGGCGCGCAACCTGGGCTGTGGTACTTCGCCACCCACCCGGACCCGAAGCGGCTTAAGCTCATCATCGGCGCGGGGTTCGGCGTGTGGTACGAGCCCCAGCCCGATGGCTCGATCCTTTTCGCCCCGCGCTATGTCTTGGTCGACGGTTGGGGCATCGTGCGCGGGGATTACAAGTATCGAACCTTGGCCTCAACCCAGGAGCGCATTTTGCGCCACTTGGGCGTGTTGGTCGAAGAGATTCAGAACAGCCAGGGCTCGGCCCGCCTGGCTTATGAGGCCGCGCATTTCTTCCTCTGCTACGCACCCTAAACCTCACCGAGGAGCGGACGTATGTTGCGCAACCGCCACTTCTGGTTCGGTTTCATCGGCACCCTGCTGCTCGTGGGCCTGGGCTGGTGGGCGTGGGACCGGTTTCGGCCTTACGCCTTTCACGGCACGGTGCTGCAATCGAACGAACCCGCGCCCGATTTCACCCTGATGTCGGCCAACGGGCCCGTGAGCTTGAGCGATTTCCGGGGCAAGATCGTGCTCCTCTACTTCGGCTACACCTTCTGCCCCGATGTGTGCCCCACAACCCTTACCGAACTCAAGCGCGCGATGGAAGTGCTCGGTGACGACGCGGACCAGGTCCAGGTCATTATGGTCTCGGTTGACCCCGAACGGGATACGCCTGAAAAGGTCCAGGAGTACGTGGAATATTTCTGGCCGACCTTCCTCGGCGTGACCGGCACGCCGGACCAAATCGCCGAAGTCGCGACCCAATACGGCATCTATTACGAAAAGCGCGAGGTCCCGGGCGCGACGGGTTATCTCATGGACCACACCGCGACCGTGACCGTAGTGGACAAGGACGGCTACATCAAGCTCATCTTCCCCTTTGGCACACCTGGTGAAGACATCGCCGCGGACCTCAAATACCTCATCGATCACTAGCGCGTGGTGGGGCCCCGAGGCTGGCGCTGCATACCACCTCCATCGAACCCTTCCTCTGGGCCTCGAAAAATCCACCTTAGGAGGTTGCCCATGAAGCGTTTTGTCGGCTTGTTTGTAGGGATGCTCGCTTTGGTCGCGTTGGCTGCCTGCGGCTCGAAACCTCAAGGCCCCAAGATCGTGATCGAAAACGCCTGGGGCCGCCCGTCGCCCAAGGTCGCGACCGCGGGCGCGTTCTATATGACCATCCGCAACGAGGGCACCGAGGACGACGCGCTTATCGGCGCGGATTCGGACGCGTGCGGCACCATCGAGCTCCATGAGTCCTACATGAAGGAAGGCGGCGCGATGGGCATGCGGCCCGTGCCGGGCGGCAAGATCGTCATCCCGGCCGGGGAGACGGTGGAACTCAAAATGGGCGGCCTGCACATTATGTGCATCGACAAACAGGTGGACTTTCAGCCCGGAACCAAGGTCAAGCTGATTTTGCACTTCGAAAAGAGCGGCGATATCCCCATTGAGGTGGAAATTCGCAATCCCATGAATTAGGCAGGAGGTCGGCATGAGCGAGCATCATCCCCATGAGGAAGAGTTCGTCCCGCGCGGCACATGGGTGATCGTGGGCATTTTCGTGGTCCTGTTGGTCCTGATTTGGGGCTCCATTTACTGGATGCTCTTGCAATACGGTCCGACGACCTAAGCAGGAGGGAGGTGGTATGACTGCGCACAGCACCCTCATTGACCGCCATGAGCGCCGATGGATCTTGATCAGCGCCGCGTTGCTCGCGTCCTTCGCGGTGTTGATCGGCATTGCAGGGTTCGCGTTGGGCGTCCAAGTGCCGACGTTGGATCGGCGGGTGGATCCGAAAAAGCTCAACGAAGACCCCATGTGGTCGAAGCCCGGCGTGCGCGAGCTCGTTCCGGGCCGCAAGTATGAGGTCTACCTCATCGCGCAAACGTGGCAATTCGTCCCGCGCGAGATCGTGGTTCCCGCGGGCGCGAAGGTCACCTTCTACGTAACCAGCCGCGACATTCAGCACGGCTTCAAAGTGCTGGATACCGACTTGAACGTCCAGGTCATCCCGGGCTATGTGGGCAAGTTGAGCTACACCTTCAAAGAGCCCGGCGAATACAAGTTCATCTGCACCGAATATTGCGGCTTAGGCCACGCGGCCATGTCCGGTGTGATCAAAGTCGTTCCGCCCGAGGAATACACGGGTAGCCAATAGGAGGGAGGTGGCTCATGGGTGAATACACCCTCACGCGGTCCGAAAAGCGCTTTATCGGCTGGCACTTGTTCGTCGCGATCGCGGCCCTGTCCATCGGCAGCTTCTACGGCCCGATGCAGGCTTTCAACTACGCGGGCTGGAATTTCTACCCCACCTTGCGTAAATGGCACATCGCGCAAAACTACTATCAGGGCTTGACCCTGCACGGTGTGCTCAACGCGGTCGTGTGGACCACGTTCTTCATCACCGGGTTTTTGACCTTCAATGTCATTTATGGGCTCAGGCGACCGCTCAAATACCCCAAGCTTAACGCGCTGGGGTTCTGGATGATGGTGGTCGGCGTGCTCCTGGCTTCGTACGCCATCTTGGCCAACCAGGCCAGCGTGCTCTACACCTTTTACCCGCCCATGAAGGCCTCGTGGATTTTCTACCTGGGCCTGGTGCTCTTGGTCGTGGGGAGCTGGATCGAAGGGTACGGGTTCTACTTCACCCTGTATGAGTGGAAGAAGCAAAACCCGGGCGTGCGCACGCCTTTTATCGCGTTCGCGAGCGTCGCGACCATGGTGTTGTGGCAGCTCGCGACCCTGGGCGTGGCCATTGAGGCCCTGTTCATGCTCCTGCCCTGGTCGTTGGGCTGGCTGGAAGGCATCGACGTGCAAGTGGCCCGCACCTTCTTCTGGTGGTTCGGCCATCCCTTGGTCTACTTCTGGCTGTTGCCCGCGTACATCTCGTGGTACGGGTACCTGCCGCGCCAGGCCGGCGGCAAGCTCTTCAGCGACACCATGGCGCGGTTGGCCTTTTGGTTGTTCATCCTGCTTTCGGTGCCCGTGGGCTTCCATCACCAGTTCGTCGATCCCGGTGTGGCGCCGGCCTGGAAGTACATCCACGCGCTCCTGACCCTCTCGGTCGTCATCCCGTCGATGATGACCCTGTTCACGGTGGTCGCGTCGCTGGAATACGCGGGCATCAAGCGCGGGGGCAAAGGCTTGTTGGGCTGGTTGGCCAAGCTGCCGTGGGACGACCCTGTGGTCGCGGCCCAGCTCTTGGCCGGCTTGCTCTTCATCTTCGGCGGGATCGGCGGCGTGGTCAACGCGTCGTACAACACCAACCTCATCCTGCACAACACCGCGTGGGTGCCGGGGCACTTCCACCTCACGGTGTCGACCGCGGTGACCTTGACCTTTATGGGCATCTCGTACTGGCTCGTGCCTTACCTCACGGGCCGCGAGTTGTGCTGCCGCAAGGTCGCGCTGGCCCAGGTGTATCTGTGGGCCACGGGCATGGCCATCTTCTCCCAGGCCATGCACTCCCTGGGGCTTTTGGGCGCGCCGCGGCGCACGCCTTTGGGCGAAGCGCCGTACGTACCTCCTGAGTGGAGCGGCCTCTTGCTGCGCGTCGGCATCGGCGGCATTTTCTTGCTCACGTCCGTGTACATGTACGTCTGGATCATGGCCCACACCGCGTTCTTTGGCCGCAAGGCCGAAAAGCCGGTCGAGGTCCAGGTAGCCGAGCCCATGCGCGACGTGCAACTCACGCCTGCGTGGCTGGATTCGTGGAAGCCGTGGATCGCGGGCGCGGTGGGCTTGATCCTCATCGCGTACACACCGGTCCTCATCGACCTGCTTTCGCACATGGTGCCGGTTGACGCGCCGAAGATGAAGTTGTGGTAAAGTCCGACCTCGAAGGCGCGGGGGCGGCCCGAGCGAGGGTCGCCCCCGCGCGCGTGCCCTGAGGAGAGCCCGATGACGCCGCCGGAACCCTCCCCTGTGCAGCCGCCTTTGCCCCGGCCCTGGCGCACCTGGACCGCGCGCGTGCTGGCCCGCCTGGACGCGTGGACCAGCCGCCTCGAAGCGCCCTGGGCGCGCTGGGTGCGCGCGCCGTGGGCCGTGCTCTTCTATCACACCGGCACCCTGGCCCTCTGGAGCCTGATGCTCCTCGTGGTCTCGGGCATTTATTTGATGCTGTTTTACCATTTCGGCTTTGTCGAAACCTACGCCTCCATCCAGCAAATCCAAAACAACATCATTGGCCGCATCATGCGCTCGCTGCACCGCTATGCGAGCGACTTCTTCCTCGTGTTTACCCTGCTGCACGCGTGGCGCATGGCGGTCCAGCGTCGGTTTCAAGGGCCGCGCTGGCTGGCCTGGGTGTCGGGCGTGGGGCTGGTGCTGCTCACCCTCATCATCGGCGTCACCGGGTATTGGATGCTCGCGGACGACCGGGCCCAGTGGCTGCATCAGGCTTTGATCCAGGACCTCCAAGGCTCGCCCGGCGGCCAATCCCTCATTGTGCATTATCTGTTGGAACAGCCCGCGAACAAGGGCTGGGTATATTTGGTGACCCTCTTCTTCATCCACGTGGGCCTGGCCGTGCTCATGGGCTTGTTCTACTGGTGGCACATCAAGCGCCTGAACCACCGGCGCTGGTTCCCGCCCCGGTATTGGCTCGCGCTGCTCACCGGGTTGTGGGTGGTGCTCGGCATTATCTGGCCGGTCGAGTTGCGGCCCGCGTGGGATTTCACGGCTTGGCCCGATCGCGTGCCTTTGGATGGCTGGTACCTCTTCGTGTTGCCCGCGTGGCTGCAGTGGGGCGGCGTGGCCACCTGGGGGATGGCCGCGCTGGCCTTTGGGCTTTGGGCCGTGTGGCCGTGGATCTGGCCGGGGCCCCAGCCCGAACCCGTGCAATATGACGCGAGCGCGTGCATTGGGTGCACGTTGTGCGCGCAAGACTGCCCTTACCGGGCTTTGACCATGGTCCCTCGGGAAGGCGAGGGCAAAGGGCCGAAGCTCATCGCCCAGCTCGAGCCGACGCTGTGTGTGGGCTGCGGCATTTGCGTGGGCAGCTGCCCGACCGACGCGCTCACCCTCGACCACCCCAGCCTTGAGGAACTGCGGGCGCGCGTGCAGGCTGTTCGGACGTACACGCGCGCGCCGCGCGTGACCTTTGTGTGTTACCGCCACGTCTTGGCCAACCCAGACTTGTGGCACAGGCCCTTGTTAGCCGAGAGCGCGGACGGACCGCGACCGATACACGTGGTCGCGGTGCCGTGCATCGGCGATCTCCATCCCGACCTGATCGCGCTGGCGTGGGAGTCCGGCGCGGCCGAGGTGCAGACCCTGGGCTGCCCGCCCGACGATTGCGTGAACCGCTGGGGCAACACGTGGCTCGAGGGGCGGCTGACCCGCACCCGCAAGCCGTGGCTGCGCCGCAAATGGGTGGGCAAACCGTTGCGCATGGATTGGGTCGCGCCGGCCGACGCGCCGCGGGTGCTGCGTGAGCCCATCCCGGGCTCGCAGCCCGAGCCCGAGCCGGCGACGTGGCAGGCCCTGCTCCGGCATCCGGCCGCGCGGCGGGCCGCGGTGTTGGTCTTGTTGTTGACCGGGCTTATCCTCGCGATCGCGCGCCTGCCTTACGACGGCCCCGCGTGGGCCCATACCCAGGGCACGCTCGAGCTCGCGTTCCTGCACCGTCCGGGATTGACCTTTGAAGAGACCGACGTGGTACAATCGGGGCCTGGCACCGCGGGCCAGATGCAGCTGGATGTCTACATGGACGGCGCGCGGGTTTATCATGAGGTTCGCGCGGTCCAAGACCAAGGGGGAGTGGAAGCCTTTTTTGTCCAGTGGTGGGCCAACCCCGGTGAACACCGCGTGGAAGTGCGATTTGCCGACCCCGCGAACACGTTTTTGTTGGTGCATGAGACCGTCGTGGTCGAGCCGGGCCGGGTACACCGTTGGTGGTTCCACGACTTGCGCACGCAAGGCGACCCGGAGATGGGCCGCCGCCTCTTTTTGGAAGAGGTCCCTGGCGTGAACGCGGGCTGCCGTTTGTGCCACGCGCTCGAGCCGGGCGTGCAATTGGTCGGGCCCTCGTTGGCCGGCATCGGCACCCGGGCTGCCACCCGCGTGCCCGGCATGAGCGCGGAGGAGTACATCTACCAGTCCATCGTGGACCCGGATGCGTACGTGGTCCCGGGTTACCCACCCGGGCTGATGCCGCCCGATGCCCGGGAGCGGCTTACGGAGGAGCAAATCCAGGATTTGGTCGCCTTCCTGCTCACCTTGACCGAGGAAGGCACGCCAACCCCCGAATCAAAGTAGGACACGAGTTCGTGTCACCAAACTTTTGCTGCAGGAGGACGTTGCCATGACCCGCAAGCATTGGTTCTTCGTTCTTGCGCTGCTGGCCTTGATGGCCTTGGCGCTGGCCGCGTGCGGCGGCTCTTCGAGCGCGACCCAGGCTCCCGCGCAAGAAGAAGCCGCGCCCGCTGAAAAGGCCACCGAGGCGCCGGAAGAAAAAGAAACCGAAGAAGCCGAAGAGGCCGGCGGTGAGGAAGACCTCGTCAAGAAGGGCGAAGAGCTCTTCAACCAAAACCCCTTGGGCTCGAACGCGGGCTGCGTGACCTGCCATTCCCTGGAGCCGGGCGTGCAATTGGTCGGACCTTCGTTGGCGGGCATCGCGACCACCGCGGCCGAGCGGGTGCCCGGCATGAGCGCGGAGGAGTACATCCGCCAGTCGATCCTGGAACCCAACGCGTACGTGGTCGAAGGGTTCCCCGAGGGCTTGATGCCCGCGTACACCGACCTCTCGCCCGAGCAAGTGGACGCGCTGGTCGCTTTTCTCATGACCCTGAAATAAATTTGGGCGCGATGCGCAACGACGCCACCTACCACGCGCAACGCCCCCGCGACCCCGCGGGGGCGTTCGTTTTGGGTTGAGGTTCGCCTGGGGTCGCCCCGAGCCGACGCGCGCCCGGTGGGGCCGGGGCCGGCAGCCCGCGCCCGCGACCTCGCGCGGCGCGGGGTGT
>JAADEP010000031.1 GCA_013153335.1 Chloroflexota bacterium | reverse complement strand
GGCCATCCGAAGTTGCGGTATCATGTCCCCAAAAGGGAGGGGCCCGCGTCAAAGGAAGAGGGGGAGCGGCATTGCAAACGCGGCGCATACCTGGGACTGGGATGTGCCGCGCGAAGATTACCGAGGGTCCTATGGCACGTTTATGGGAAGGCTATCGTTTAGGCGGGCGGTACGAAATCCAAGAGCTCTTAGGTGAAGGCGCGACCTCTACGGTCTACAAGGCCTTTGACCACAACCTCAAGCGGATCGTTGCGGTCAAGATCATCCATCCGCACTTGGCGAACCGACCTGACTTCTTGCGTCGCTTCGAAGCCGAAGCCCGTGCGGTCGCGCAACTCCGGCATCCGAACATCGTGCAGGTCTACGACTTCGCCCACGAAGGCGAGCTCTACTACATGGTCCTGGAATACATCCCGGGCGAAAGCCTGCAAGCCCGGCTGACGCGCCTGCGCGAAGCCGGCAAACGCATGACGCCTTTGGAGGCTGTGCGGCTTCTCATCCCCTTGGCGGATGCGGTGCACTACGCGCACGAACAAGGCATGATCCATCGGGATATCAAACCCGCCAACATTTTGCTCACGCCCCAGGGAGATCCGGTCCTCACGGATTTTGGCCTGGCTCGCCTGTTGCGGGGCTCTGAGCGCCATACCCGAACCGGCACCATTTTGGGCACCGTGCTTTACATGGCGCCCGAGCAATTGCGTGGCCAAAACGTCGACCACCGAGCCGACATTTACGCGCTGAGCGCGGTGCTATATGAAATGCTCACCGGCCAGCCCCCTTATACCGGGGACTCCATCGCGGAGGTCATTCAAGGCCACCTTATGGCCGACGTGCCAGACCCGCGGGAGCTTCGGCCTGAGATTCCGCCCGCGTTGAGCGAGGTTGTGCGCCGCGGGTTGGCCAAAGACCCTGAGGAACGCTACGCCAGCGCGCTCGCGCTCAAAACCGCGCTCGAGGCCCTGCTGCCCGAACTCGAAGCGCGCTTCGCCGCGGTGCTGGAACGCACCTTGGTCGAAGCCCCGCGTGGGGCAGTTCCGAGCGATGCAAGCGCTCCGCCTGAGGTCGAGGCCGAGGCACCGCTGCAGACCCACGAAGTTGAGCGCCTTTTGGGGCTTTTGGCCGGGCAAGAAGCTGCCTTGCTCGCGGGCATAGGGTTAGGTTTGGCCTATATGTGGCGAACCGCGGTCCTGCTCTGGCTCGCGGCCGCAGGTTGGCTTCTGGCCCTACTGGTCACCCTGCGCGCGCTGCGCCCGTGGTGGCGCTTAGCCCGGGCTTACCGGCTGGCCTGGGTGCCCGGCGCGCGCGACGCGAGCGCGTCCGAGGCCCCCATCCCCTTGCGGTTCCGCGTCTTGCGCTTGGACTACCCTTACGATTTGGCGCTGATGGCCTTCCCGGCCGCGCTCTCTGCCCTATTGACTACCGGAAGCGCGCTCGCGTGGGTCTTCGGCCAGCTGTTGGGGCATCCCATCGCAGCCGTACACATTGCCGCCGTCTGGGGGCTCATTGCCATTCCCCTCTTTCTCTTCCACTTGCACTTTGTCGCGCTCAACTTCCTGCAGCCTGGCGTGTTGAATCGGCTGCATTTCGGGCATTTCTTACCGACGTTATCGCTAGGATTGCTCGCGCTCCCGGGCTTAGCCCTGGCCCCGAGCCTTCCGCCGGGTTGGAAAGAGGCCGCGCAAATTCTGGCCCTGGGCGCGTTCGGCGTTGGAGGCATGTTGGGCGCGTTGACGCTGATCTTCCTCTTCCGCCGGGCCTTGAGCATCGGATTGCCTTCGCCCAGCCTCGCGCCGTTGGTCTTTTTGATCGTGCCTGTTGTCGTGGTATATGCGACCGCGACGCTCCTGCTCTTTGGGTACCTGGCCCAAACCGGCCTGGTCATTCCGCAAGCCGTGTTTCACATGACCGTTTACACCGCGTGGGGCATTGCCCTCGCGGGCGAAGTGCTCGCGTGGATGCTGTACTGGGGTTACCGCTGGGCCGGGGTGCCCTGGACGCCGCTGCGTTGGGGCCTGGTCGACGCGTTCACGGGTCCGGCCCTGCTCGCGCTGTTGACCTGGAGCACGGGTTTACGGGGATGGCCTGTGCTCCTCACTGCGGCCGGAAGCGGGCTTGCCGGCGTGCTGCTCTTCGTCTACATCGCTTGGGGATTGTGGCGGCGCCGACGCGCGGAGATCCGGTAAACTTAGGTCAAAGCAAACAAAAGCTCGTTTACAGCAGCGAGGAGGGCTTATGCGACGGCGTCGCGCCTTGCTTTATGTGCCCGCGGACCAAGAACGCAAAATCCGCAAGGCTGCGGGCCTCGAAGTCGATAGCGTCTGCCTTGATCTTGAGGATGGCGTGCGGCTCGAACGCAAGGCGGCCGCGCGTGCCACCCTTCGCCAGATATGGCCGGAGCTCGACTGGGGCCCAACTGAGGTATTGGTCCGCATCAACGCCCCCACGCGCGAGAACCTCCACGCAGCCGAAGAAGACTTGCACGCGGTCTTGCCCTTGCGCCCGTCTGGGATTGTGATCCCCAAAGTCGAGGCGCCATGGCAGTTGCACTGGGTCGCGTACCGGGTGCAACGGGCGGAAGAAGCCATGGGCCTGCCCACGGGAGCGATACGGTTGCTGGCCATCCTCGAGACCGCGCGCGGGGTGGAAGCACGGCGCGACATCGCGCGCGCGACCTCACGGCTAGACGCGCTTCTCTTCGGCGCGGAAGATCTGGCTGCGGACCTTGGCGCCCAGCGAAGCCCGGACAATACCGAAGTCTTGTTTGCGCGTCAAGCCGTCCTGCTCACCGCCAAGGCCCATGGCCTGCAAGCGCTGGACCTGGTGTACATTCAGTATCGGGACTTGGAAGGCCTGGAACGCGAAGCGCGCGAAGCCGCGCAGTGGGGCTTTGACGGTAAACAAGTGATTCATCCCGCGCAAGTGCCCGTAGTACAAGCCGCGTTTACCCCCACGCCCGAGGCCATCGAGGCCGCGCGGCGAGTGCTGGAAGCCTATCGCCAGGCCCAGGCGCAAGGTCTGGGCGTCATCGGCCTGGACGGGCGCATGATCGACCGCCCCATGCTCGAAGCCGCGCGGCGGGTCCTGCGTCGCGCGGG
>JAADEP010000042.1 GCA_013153335.1 Chloroflexota bacterium | reverse complement strand
TATTTCACCCGCGCGTGCTTTCCCAAAACCCGCCTTGGCTGGCCCAAGTCGCCATTGTGCACGAACTCGCGCACGTTTGGGCCTTCCGCTCCGTGCCCCGCTGGCTCGCCTGGGCGCGCGTGGATCTGTTGGCGTGGCAACTCGTGTGGTACGCGCGACAGGAACCCGGGCCCACGCGCTACGGACGCCGAAACTGGCTCAACCCCAGCGAGGAATGGGCCGAAACCGTGGCCGCGGTGCTCTACCCTGAGTACATCGAGCACTTGCGCCAAACCCGGGAGCCAGAAGCCTGGTTGGGGCCCCGGCATTATGCGTTTGTCTTTCAAGCTTACCAACGACGCTGCCGCAGGTATACCGCGCTAGAGAGCTAGTTACGGAATACGCAACACGATCTTTCCCATCTGGTCCCCGCGGGCGAGGCGCTCGTGCGCGGCGCGGGCTTCGGCCAGGGGATAGACCCGGTCGATGACCGCGCGCAGGCGCCCGGCAAAGACCAAACGCATGACCTCGCGGAAGTCCCGCTGGGGCGACATGGTGGAGCCCAAAATCGAGAGGTGCTTGCCGAAGATATAGCGATTGTCAATCTCGAACTTCGGCCCGCCGGTGTTGCCCACGGTAAGGATGCGACCGCCTTTGCGCGCGGCTTTGAAGCTCAAGGGGAACGTGGTCCCCACGTTGTCCACCACCACGTCGACGCCCCCGCGGCCAGTCGCGCGGCGTACCTCTTTATGCCACGCGGGCGTCGCGCTCCGGTCGATCAACACATCCGCGCCCAGGGAATCCGCCAAAGCCAACTTGGTCGCGTTGGAACCCACGACCACTACCCGCGCGCCCACCAGCTTGGCGATCTGGATGCTCGCGGTGTTCACCCCTCCCGACGCGCCGACGACCAACACCCACTCCCCCGGGCGGAGCTGACCGCGCGTGATGAGCGAATGCCACGCGGTTTGAAAGACCAACGCCGCAGCCGCGGCTTGGGCCAAGTCAAACCCATCGGGCACCGGGAACGCATTAACCTCAGGAACGACCACGTACTCCGCGTACGTTCCCGAGCGGGTCTCGCCCAAAAGCTGCCAATGGTCACACATGTTGTCCAGGCCCGCGAGGCAATATTCGCACTTGCCGCACCCAATGTTGGGGTTGAGCACCACGCGTTCGCCGATCCGCGCGGGATCCACCCCAGGCCCCACCGCGTCGATCACGCCCGCACCATCGGCCCCCAAGATATGCGGAAAGCGCAAGCGCAATCCAGGCCAGCCTTCCCGCACCCACAGGTCCAAGCGATTGAGCGCGGCATAATGCAATCGCACCCGCACCTCGCCCGGGCCGGGTTGGGGATCCGGAAGCTCGCCGTATTGCAGCACCTCCGGTCCCCCATGACGCATGATATAAACCGCCTTCATACCTCCTCCCTCCTTCGAACAAAGGCCAAACCTAGCCCCTACTACGATGCTGCGCCGCGTTCCAGCTGCTCCAGCGTACGGCGCAATGCAAACAACTGATCTCGCAACTCAGCGGCCTTCTCAAACTCCAGCGCGGCCGCAGCTGCGCGCATCTGCGCTTCGAGTTGAGCCATGCGCTGCCGCAACGTCTCGGGATCCGAGGCAGGCGAGACCGCGTAACGCGCGCGGGCTTCGGCCACTTGTGCAGCGAGCTGCTGCCGCGGGCTCGCTTCGCGTTCCTCCCGGGCGTGGGCAACTCGGTCGGTCAAGTCTTGCACGGGCTTCGCGATGGGCTGCGGTGTGATGCCGTGGGTCCGATTGTACGCAAGTTGGATCGCGCGACGGCGATTCGTCTCCTCAATGGCCGCGCGCATCGCGTCGGTCATTCGATCTGCGTACAAAATCACCTTCCCGCGCACATGCCGCGCGGCGCGTCCAATGGTCTGAATCAGGGCCGTTGTCGAGCGCAGAAAGCCTTCCTTGTCCGCGTCCAAGATAGCAACCAGCGAAACCTCGGGCAGGTCCAAGCCTTCCCGAAGCAAATTGATGCCGACCACGACGTCATAACGACCCAGGCGCAAGTCGCGCAAAATGCTCACTCGTTCCAGCGTATCGATTTCTGAGTGGAGATAATACGCTCGAATGCCCTGTTCCTGCAAATATTCGGCCAGGCGTTCGGCCATCCGTTTGGTCAACGTGGTCACCAGCGCGCGCTCGCCACGCGCCACGCGGGCGCGAATTTCGCCGATCAAGTGGTCGATCTGGCCCCGTGTCGGGCGCACCTCGATCTCAGGGTCCGGGATGCCGGTTGGTCGGATGAGCTGCTCGACCACTTGCTGCGCCTTTGCCATCTCATACGGCCCGGGGGTCGCGCTGGTGTAAATTGTGTAACCCATACGAGCTTCAAATTCCTCGAAGGTCAAAGGCCGGTTGTCGAGCGCGCTGGGCAGCCGAAAGCCATACTCCACCAACGTCTCCTTGCGTCGCCGGTCGCCGTGATACATCGCTCGAATCTGGGGGATGGTCATGTGCGACTCGTCGATCACCAACAAATACTCGTGAGGCATATAATCCATCAACGTCCACGGCGGCGATCCCGGCGGGCGTTGCTCCAAGTGCCGGGAATAATTCTCAATGCCTTTGCAATAGCCCATCTCTCGTAGCATTTCCAAATCGTAGCGGGTGCGCTGCTCGAGACGTTGCGCTTCGACCAACCGCCCCTGGGCCTGGAACCAAGCCACACGCTCTTCGAGCTCTTTCTCAATATCTGCCAGAGCCTTCTTGAGCTTCTCTTCTTCGGTCAGATAATGCTTGGCAGGGAAAATCTGCAAGCTCATGTGGACCGCGCGGCGCCGACCGCTCACAGGATCCACTTCCACAATGCGCTCAACTTCATCGCCGAAAAAGGTGATGCGGTAGACCGTGTTCTCAAGATACGCGGGCGCGATTTCGAGCGTGTCACCGCGCACCCGGAATGTACCGGGCTTGAGCTCATAATCGTTACGCTGGTATTGACTCTCGATCAATTGCCGAAGCAAAGCCTTTCGCCGATAGATCTGTCCAACCTCAAGATGAATGACCCCTCGTCCATAAGCTTCCGGGCTCCCCAAACCATAGATCGCGGACACCGACGCCACAATGATCACGTCGGACCGGGTCATTAGCGCGGTGGTTGCGGCCA
>JAADEP010000152.1 GCA_013153335.1 Chloroflexota bacterium | reverse complement strand
CGATGGCCGGCATGCCCATTTCCTTGGCTTGTTCAACGAGCTTATCGATTCGGCTCAAACCGTCCAAGAGGGAATACTGGGAATGGACGTGCAAGTGGACAAAACTCATCCTCGCGACCTCCGGCTCGACTCAGCAGGCGCTATGAAGGGGAGTATATCACGGGGGATGGGGGCCGAAGGGCGCTAGAGAGAACCTGGCGCTTTTGGTAAGATTAGGGTGGCAGACGCGCGTGGATTTGCGAGCGATAGGCGCTCTTGGGGCGAAATGAGCGGGGTCTGCGCGCAGGCTTTGGCCCCGCTCGGCAGTCAGGCCCGGGTTCGCGCGAGGGTCTGCTCAATCAACGGAACGACTCGCTCTTGCATCAACCGATCCCAACGATAATGCTGCAGCACCCGACGCCGCAGCCGGGCCGCGGGTTGCTGCTTCAGCGAGCGCAGGATGAGCTCCGCGACCTCGTCCGGATCACCTTGAGGGTCGAAGTACGTGACGTCGTCCGCGCCGGTCTCCCGCAAAGGCGGGATATCGGCCGCGAAAACTGGCACGCGCAGCACACCTGCCTCGAGCACGGGCAGCCCAAAGCCCTCCCGCACGCTCGGGAAGAACAGTGCGTCCGCGACCAGGTAGAGCTGCGCGATCATGGCTTCGGGGACGACAAAGGGCTGCTCCCCTGGGCCGTGCTGGTAAAGGAAGTGGGCGTAACCCACCAGGCCCAATGCGTGGCGCAGTTGCAAAAGTTCTTGCAGATACGCCTGGTTCGCAGGGTTGTGTGGCCCCGGCGGACCGGTGATCACCAATGCGGGTCGGGGCACTCGTTTTCGCAGCGCGGCCAAGACGTGCAACGCAAAGCCCAGGTTTTTGCGCCGCGTGATGCGCGCGGGTACCAGCAGGACTGGGTCTGCATCCCAGAGTTCGAGCTCGTCGACCAAGCGCTGCACCTCGGGCGAGAGCCGCCACAAGCTCTTGATTGCAATGCCCGGCGGAATGACGTGCACTTGTTCGGGCGGCCATCCCAAACGCTCGATGACCAACTGCCGCCGGTGTTCGGAGATCACGACATACGGCACCCCAGGCCAGGCTTCGCGCAGCAAATCCCACGGATAGCCCGGATGCAGTTGTTCGGCATATAGGGGATCGAGGTAGGCGAAATCGTGCGCCCACGCGAGGAGCGGCAAACCCGCGTCGACCAGACGACGCAACGCGGCCGTGAGCACCAAGTTTTTGTTCAGGGTCAGCACATTGTGGGCCAAGACCGCGTCTACGCCAGAGAAATGCTGCTGCAAACGCTGGGTCAGCCGCGCGACCCACACGTCAAAGTCGGCCGGCACCCGACCTTGTTGGAGCGCACGCTGCACCTCGGCGAGCTCGGACGCGCGGGAATCTACCCACGGCTCTCGCACAAAGGGAATGCGCGGGTCAAAGGCCGCGCCGCGGCCCGCGATAATGCGCACGGCATAGCCTAAGCGCACGAGTTCCAAGGCCTGGTGCCGCAGCACGGTCTCAACCCCGCCAACCACGGGGGGCGCAGCGTAATGCAAAAGGGCCAGGGTCGTCACGGCTCTCCCTCGGTGCGCGTCAGGCCATCGCAATGAGCACACCCAACAGCGCGGCCAGCAGATTGACGATCCAAAAGCGTAGCACAACCTGCATCTCGCTCCATCCGCCCAATTCAAAATGATGGTGCAAGGGAGCCATGCGAAAGATGCGCCGGCCTTTGGTGGCTTTGAAGTAGGCGACCTGCACCATCACGCTCAACACCTCGACGACCGGAATGAGCGCGATCAAGGGCAAGACCAGCCATTCGCCGGTCATGAGCGCGACCACGCCCAGGGTCGCGCCCAAGGCCAGGGAACCGGTGTCCCCCATAAAGAGTTGGGCAGGATGGGCGTTGAACCATAAGAAGCCCAGAATGCTTCCCACCAAAATGAAACAAAAGCGGGCCAAGAGGGCTTCACCCGTGGCGAGGGCGATGCCGCCATAAGCCGCGAACGCGGTCGCGGTCGTCAGCGCGGCCAAGCCGTCCAAGCCGTCGGTGATGTTAACCGCGTTCGAGGTCGCAACAATGATAAAGATGCTCAACGGCACGTACACCCACCCTAGCGGGATGGGCAGCGTGACGCCCGGCAAATACATAGGCGGCGCGACGTAAATGGTTTGCAAGCTCCAGGTAGCCAAAGCCGCCAAGAGCACCTGAAAGGCGAATTTCGTCCGGGCTCGCATGCCTTGGCCGTATCGTACGCCCATCCAGTCGTCCACCGCGCCCAGCAGCGCATGGCTGAGCATCACACCCAAAGGCAACAGAATCTCTTTGCCCAGGAAGGTGAGCCCCGCGACTTGGGTCGCGTATAAGAACAACGTCAAGATGGCCGTGGGCAGGACGATCAACCACCCGCCCATGGTCAGCGTGCCCATTTTGACCTGATGCCGCGCAGGGCCTTCGGCGCGTATGCGTTTTCCGATGCGCCAATGCCGCAACAAGCGCAGGAACGGTTCGCCCCAAATCACGGTGAGCAATGCGCTGACCAGGGTCAGCCCGACGATGAGCGTCGGCGATGTCTTCATGCTGTCCCCTCCGGATGGGTAGGCTGCGTTAATGCGTCGACAATGCGTTCCATCCGCATCCCGCGCGAGCCCTTGACCAGGATCACGGTTTCAGGCGCGTCTAGCGCTCGCAACGCGTCCACAAGTTCGTCCAACGCCTCCTCGCCGGGAAAGGCGTGAACCCGGCCGGGGTCCATGCCCGCGGCCAACGCGCCGTGCGCGATGCGTTGTCCTCGCGGTCCGAAGGTGAAAAGCTCGTCGACCCGGGAAGCCGCGTACACACCCACGTCTTCGTGGGCTTGGGTTTCGTAACGCCCCAGTTCGAGCATGTCGCCCAAGACCGCGATGCGTCGCCGCGCGGGGGTATCGGCCAAGAGGTCCAGCGCGGCCTTGACCGACTTGGGTTCCGCGTTGTAGGCGTCGTCAATCACGCGCGCGCCTTCGCGCGTACGCGCAATCCGCAAATGCGGCGGGGGCGGCGCGGTGGACAAAGCCGCGCGCGCGTGATCCCAGGGTATCCCCTCGCGCAAGGCCACAGCCAGCGCGGCCAACGCGGCATATACCCAGTGCCGCCCAGGCCAGGGTAGCTGCACCCAACCCTCATGCCCCAGTCCTCGGACGAAGAAGCGCA
>JAADEP010000070.1 GCA_013153335.1 Chloroflexota bacterium | reverse complement strand
TAAAATTGCGCGCGAATTGCCCAGCCCAACGTGGGGGCATGTGGCGGCAAATTTCTAGCGGGCGGGTGGTTCATCCGCCCGTGGCCCATGGCCATGGGCGCGCTCGCGTGTCGCAGGCGCCGCGGGCTGGAAGCTCGCGGCTAGGTGGCATAAAATTGCGCATGAATTATCCGGCCCGCCGCAGCGGGGCATGTGGCGGCAAATTTCTAGCGGGCGGGTTTAGCCGCTCGGGGCATGGGCTTCTATAAGATTTGTCTGCACCTTCGCGCGCTCGTGCCGTCTCGAGAGCTCGGGTTCTTGGTACAATACGCATAGCTTGGTGACAGGGGGCGCGTATGGCCGTCTTTGGTACGCCTTTGCCCACGTATGTTCGGCCCCAAGACCCGACGTTTCGTGAAAATTACCGCCATCACAAAGCCTTGGCGGAAGAGCTGCACGCTCGGCTCGAACACGTGCGCAAGGGCGGCGCGGAGAAATATCATCGGCGCATCGCGGCCCAGGGCAAGCTGTTCGTGCGCGAACGCATTCGTCGTTTGCTGGACCCGGGTTCGCCCTTTTTGGAACTTTCGCCCCTCGCAGCCTGGGGCGTGTATGACGACCGGTATGGCCCGGTGCCCGCGGCCGGCATTGTCACCGGTATCGGTCGGGTCGCGGGCCGTTTGGTCATGATTGTCGCCAACGACGCGACGGTCAAAGGCGGCACGTACTTCCCCTTGACGGTGAAGAAGCACTTGCGGGCTCAGCAGATCGCGGAAGAGAACCATTTGCCCACGGTCTATTTGGTCGATTCGGGCGGCGCGTTCCTCCCGCTGCAGGCCGAGGTCTTCCCCGACGCGCAGCATTTTGGCCGGATTTTTTACAACCAGGCTCGCATGAGCGCGAAGGGCATCCCGCAGATCGCGGTGGTGCTGGGCCACAGCACCGCGGGCGGCGCGTATGTGCCCGCGATGAGCGACGAGGCCGTGATCGTCAAGGGTACGGGCGCGATCTTTCTGGGTGGGCCGCCCCTGGTGCAAGCGGCTACGGGCGTGCGCGTGAGCGCGGAGGAGCTCGGCGGCGCGGATGTGCACACGCGCATTTCGGGCGTCGCGGACCACTACGCGGAAGATGAAGCGCACGCGCTGGCTCTGACCCGCCAAATCGTCGCGGCGTTGCCGCCCAAGACCGCGCCCTATCCCACGTGGCTGGATACGTTGGACGTCGAGCCGCCGGAAGAGCCGCTTTATCCCGCGGATGAGATCTACGGCATTTTGCCGCGCACGTTCCGTGAAACATATGATGTACGTGAGATTATCGCCCGCCTGGTCGACGGCAGCCGCTTTCAAGAGTTCAAGGCCCGTTATGGCACCACGTTGGTCACAGGTTTCGCGCGTATCCACGGTTACCCGGTGGGCATCATCGCGAACAACGGTGTGCTCTTCAGCGAGAGCGCGCTCAAAGGCACGCACTTCATCGAGCTGTGCCAGCAGCGCGGCATTCCACTGCTCTTTTTGCAGAATATCACCGGGTTTATGGTTGGGAAGGAGTACGAAGCCGGCGGCATTGCCAAGGACGGCGCGAAGATGGTGCACGCGGTGGCCAACGCGACCGTGCCCAAGCTCACGGTCATCATTGGCGGCTCGTTCGGCGCGGGCAATTACGCGATGGCGGGGCGAGGTTACAATCCTCGCTTTTTGTGGACCTGGCCCAACAGTCGCATCAGCGTCATGGGCGGGGAGCAGGCTGCGAACGTGCTGCTCACGGTCAAGAACAATCAGCGCGAGCGCGAGGGCAAGCCGCCCTTGGAGGGCGAAGAGGCCGAGGCCTTCAAAGCGCCCATCCTCGAGAAATATGAGCGCGAAGGCAACCCTTATTACGCCACCGCGCGGCTGTGGGACGATGGCATTTTGGACCCCGTCCAAACCCGGGATGTTCTGGGTTTGGCGTTGCAGATCGTGCTGCAGTCCCCGCGCGAAGAAGGCCGTTTTGGTGTGTTTCGAATGTGACCCGGCTTGGAGCCGGTCCTGTCGCCGTGTTCATCCCCCCGCAAGGGCACGTGCATGAGTGAATCGCCCCCTATCTCGCAAGGCGCCTTGGTGGTATATCGTGGTCGTCCGGCCTATGTGGAACAGGTTGGGCCGCGCTTGGCCCTGTGGACCGCGGACGGGAAGCGGGTGCGGGTGCGGCCTAAGGATGTGGTGCTCCTGCACCCGGGACCGGTGAGCGCGCCACCCCGTTTGCCGACCGAGATCGACTGGCCGCCCTTGCTCGAGGCGTGGGAAGTGCTTCAGGGCGAAGACCCTATCACCTTGGCCGAGCTCGCGGCCTTGGCTTATGGTGATTACACCCCGGCTACCGCGTGGACGGTCTGGCAGGCCTTGCAAGATGGGCTGTATTTCGAAGGCACGCCCGAGGCGCTACAGGCCCGTTCCCCAGAGGATGTGGAAGCCTTGCGCGAGCAGCGGGAACAGCGCCAGCGCCAACGGGAAGCCTGGCACGCGTTCTTGGCCCGCGCGAAACAAGGCCAGGTCGACCCCGAGGCCGACGCGGCTTTTCTGCGCGAGGTGGAGGAACTCGCGCTGGGCCAGCGACATCGAAGTCGGGTGCTCGAGGCCTTGGGCGTCAAACAGACGCCGGTCGAGGCCCACCGTCTGCTGCTGCAGTGGGGTATCTGGAGCCCTCGGGTCAACCCCTATCCCGCGCGATACGGCATTCCCCTGCACACGCCGGAGCACCCGTTGCCTGAGCTTCCCGAGGAGTCCCGCCTGGATTTGACCGCGCTGCCTGCGTGGGCCATCGACGACGCGGGCAGTCAGGACCCAGACGACGCGCTAAGCTGGGATGGCGAGCGGATCTGGGTCCATGTGGCGGACGTGGCCGCGCTGGTGACGCCCGACAGCCCCGCGGATCTGGAAGCGCGGCATCGGGGGAGCAGCGTCTACCTGCCGGAGGGGGTGATCCCCATGCTGCCCGACGCGGCCCGGGAGCGGTTGGGCTTGGGCTTGCAGCCGATTTCACCCGCGTTATCCTTCGGTTTGCGCCTCGACGGCCAGGGCCAGATTCAAGACGTGATCATCCGGCCCACGTGGGTCAAGGTGCAGCGGCTCACGTATGAAGAGGCCGAGGCTCTGCTGGACCAAGACCCGAATTTGGCGCGGCTGTGGGAATGGGCGCGGCGCTATGCCGCGCGACGC
>JAADEP010000116.1 GCA_013153335.1 Chloroflexota bacterium | reverse complement strand
GTCGTAACAGGCGCCGCCCCATGGGCGTCACGGTGCGATCCAAAACGCCTAGAAGCGAGCCTTCGACCTTGCCCCCGCGCAGGGTCTCGGTGAGCTCCAGGCCCCGGCGGGTGGCCGCGTCGAGCACCATAAACTGGCCCAGGCTATACGTGCGCAGCGCGGTAAGCAGGGACAGGACGTCGGGCCGGTGCTCTTGCAAGTATTGCAGGATGGCTCCGGCCGCGCGGGTAGCCAGGGGTTTGCCCTCGAGGCCAAAGCCCCCGAGATGGCTTACCCCAAAGTGCTCCTTGAGCGCGGTTCGCGCGCGCTCAGGCTCGAAACGCCAATCGGGCCACGGCGTGCGGTGCCCGGGCACGCCCTCGGGCAGGGGCTGGTCCTCAGGGTGCAGGATCTCGGCCGGCGCGAGCCGGAGCAGTTCGGCCCGCACCAGGTCTTGGATCGCCTCGCCTTGGATCTCGGTCGCGGCGAACTCGCCGGTCGAGACGTCCGCGTAGGCGATGCCCGCGCGATTGCCCTGGACCACGACCGCGGCCAGGTAATTGTTCGCGTCGCTGGGCAACAGCTCGGGCTCGACCACGGTGCCGGGCGTGAAGACCTTGACCACTTTGCGGGGCATCAGGCCTTTGACCGGCTCGCCCACCTGTTCGGCCAGCGCTACTTTGTAGCCCTTGGCCAACAAGCGCGCCAGATAGCCCTCCACCGCGTGGTGCGGCACCCCGGCCATGGGCACCCGCACCCCCTTGGCCACGTTGCGCGAGGTCAGGGTGATGTCCAGCTCCCGGCTGACGGTGTGCGCGTCTTCGTCAAACGTTTCATAAAAATCCCCGAGCCGGAAGAAAAGGATCGCGTCCGGGTATTGGCGCTTGAGCTCTAGATACTGGCGCCGGATGGGAGAGACGCCTCCCTTCGCTTTGGGCATAGAGCCTCCCGAGTCTCGCCGAACCGCGGCTCGATTTGGGTGATGTGGGTTTCTTGGAAGGACAACCTCGCGGTGGCCGGTTTAGGTGAACAGCTCCGGCCAGCGGCGCAGCGCGCTCTGAATCGCGAGCCCCGCGGTCTGCCCCAACCCGCACAACGAGGCCTCGGTCATGGCGACCGCGATGTCCTCCAGCCGCGCGCGGGCTTGGTCCGGTGCGCGGCGTGCGCGCATCAGGCGCAGCAGCTCCCATTGCCGTTGCGTGCCCAGTTGGCAGGGGTAGCACTTTCCGCACGATTCCTCGCGGAAGAACTCGGCCACGTCCAAGAGCACTTGCTCCAGGTCTCGCTCGGCGTTGAACACCATCACCGCGGCCGAACCCAGGCTGAGGCCTGCCGCGCGCAGGTCCTCCAAGGTCAGGGGCACATCCAGCGCCTCGGGCCCGACAAAGCTCCCGGCCGCGCCGCCGAGCAAAATCGCACGCACCGAGCCCACCGGGCCGCCCGCGAGCTCGAGGAGCTCGCGCAGGGTGATGCCAAAGGGGGCCTCGTAGACCCCGGGTCGGGCCACGTCCCCCGAGACCGGGAAGAGCTTGGGCCCGGGGCTGTCGGACGTGCCATAGCGACGATAGGCCTCAGGCCCCTCGCGCACGATGAAGGGCACCGCCGCCAGGGTCTCGACGTTGTTGATGACCGTGGGCTTGCCGAACAAGCCGTGGGTGGTCGGGTAAGGCGGTTTGACGCGGGGATAGCCCCGCTTGCCCTCAATGGACTCGAACAGCGCGGTCTCTTCACCGCATACGTACGCGCCCGCCCCGCGCCGGATCTCGACCTCGACGCGCCAAGGGCCGTTGTCGGACCGCGGGCCGATGTATCCGGCCGCGCGCGCCTCGTCCAGCGCGCGGCGCAGGATGCGATACGCGCGGCCATATTCCCCACGCACGTAAACGTACACGCGCTCGGCTTGAATCGCGTACGCGGCCAATAGCGCGCCTTCGAGCACCGCGTGGGGGTCGGCTTCGAGCAACGCGCGGTCTTTGAACGTGCCGGGCTCGGACTCGTCCGCGTTCACCACCACGTATTTGGGCCGGCCTTCGGCCTGGGCCGCGTACCGCCACTTGCGCCCCGTGGGGAAGGCGGCGCCGCCGCGACCGAACAAACCCGACGCTTCGACGGCCGCGATCACCTCATCGGGCGCTTGACCCGCGCGCGCGTGCTCGAACGCCTGATACCCCCCGGCCGCGCGATACGCGCCCAGCGAGCGCGGTTGGCTCGGGTCCTCCCATGCGGTGAGCACCCGGACGGAACCGCCGACCACGGGCGTGGGCTCTTCGGTTTCGCGCCGGGCTGCGGCCTCGACGCGCGCGGCCAAAGTTTCAGGGCTCGCGTTTGGATCGAGCGCGACCGCGCGGCCATCCACCCAGGCCACGGGCGCATGCTCGCACAGACCCAAACACGGGGCCGTTTTCAGGGTCCACTCGCGGTCCTCGGTGGTTTCGCCCACGCGCACGTGCCACACGCGTTCCAGGGCTTCGGTGACTTGATCCGCGCCGTGCTGACGGCAGACCGGGCCGTAGCACACATGCACCTGGTGCCGGCCTTGGGGCTCGGTCGAGAACAGCGCGTAGAAGGTCGCCACGCCGTATACATCCGCCTCGGGGATCCCCAACGCGCGCGCGACCGCCCGCGCGGCCTCGGGGGAGATGTAGCCCAAAGCTTCTTGCACCGCGTGCAACGCGGGCAGCAGCTGGGTTCGGCCTTGGCCTTGAAAACGCGCCAACACGCGTTCGAGAGTCAGGGTCGCATCGCTCATCCTTCGCCTCGCATCACGCCCCGGCCCCGCGAGGGAGCCCACGCTCGGCCGCGGCAGTCTTCGTTCTCGGGATGATTATAGCACTGCCGCGAGGCCGCGCCTGCCTGCAGAATGTCCTGGGCGCAGGCAAATGTTGTGGAAACAGTCAAGCGGCGGGGGGGTGGCGAAGGGGCTGTCGCGGTTGAGCGCCGCCGCGGGCTGGAAGCCCGCGGCTAGTTGGCATAAAATTGTACGCGAATTATCCGGCCCCGCGCGCGGCGTGCGGCAATTTGTAGCGGGCGGGTTTCGCCGCCCGCGGCCAAGACGCGGGTTCCGCTGCCCGCGGGGCAAGCGCGGGTGTGTGTTGCGCCGCCACGGCTAGTATAAAATTGCGCGCGAATTATCCGACCCAACGCGCGAGGCGTGCGGTGGTGAATTTGTAGCGGGCGGGTTCAGCCGCCCGTGGGCCAAGGCGCGGGTTCCGCTGCCCGCGAATCCCCGTGGCCACGGGCGTGCTCGCACGCCGCCCC
>JAADEP010000037.1 GCA_013153335.1 Chloroflexota bacterium | reverse complement strand
CCAAACCCCGGCCCGCGCCCAAGCCCACCCCGACCACGGTGCGACCCGAGCCGCGCGAGGTCCCGCCCGCGCCCACCGCGCGACCCGTCCCGCCGGGCGGTGTAATTCCGGGCGTGCCGCATCGGGCCGGTGCCCTCGCGCCGCCGTGGATCAAAATGCACCCCGCGCTGACCGCGAACGTCATCCACGCGCCCGGGGTCGGGCCCAAGACCGCGCGGCGCCTGGCCCGGCTGGGCGTGGAAACCATGGCCGACCTGCTTTACCTCTTCCCGCGGGAGTACCACGATTACACCCGCGCGGAAGGGATTCGCTTTCTGCGGCGATATTATGGCCGCCGGGTTATCGTCTTGGGCCAGGTCAAAGACGTGGTCCAGCGCCAACCGCGGCCCAACCTGACCCTCATCCAAGTCTGGATCGACGACGGCACCGGCCGCGTGCAGGCCACCTGGTTCAACCAAACGTGGGTCCTCGACCGGCTCAAGCCTGGCACCTTGGTCGCGCTCTACGGCGTGGTCGACCAGCACTTGGGGATGCCCATCCTGCGCAACCCCGAGTTTGAGGTCGTGCGCGCGCAAAACCTGGTCAAAGATACCCTGCGGCCAATTTATCCGCTGACCCAGGGCCTGTATCAAAGCACGCTGCGCAACATCATGGACCGGGTGTTGCCCAGTTGGGCCCCGCGGGTGCCGGACCCCCTGCCCGATTGGGTGCGCCGGGAGGCCAGGCTGCCCAAGTTGGGCTGGGCCCTGCGGCAGATGCACAAGCCTGACAACCTGAGCACCCTCGAGCAAGCCCGGCGGCGCTTGGCTTTCGATGAGGTGTTCTTCTTGCAACTGGGCCTGCAACGCATCCGACAACAGACGCGGCAGGCCCACGCGCGCACCTTCCCCGTGGACGACGCGTGGCTGCAAGCCCAGCTCGACGCGCTGCCCTTTGAGCTCACGGGCGCGCAACGCCGCGCGCTCGAGGCCATCCGCGCGGATCTGACCTCGGGCCGACCTATGAACCGCCTGCTGCAAGGCGACGTGGGTGCGGGCAAGACCGTCGTCGCCGCGCTGGCCATGGCCATGGTGGTGTATCACGGCGCGCAGGCCGCGCTCATGGCCCCCACGGGCATCCTGGCCGAACAGCACTACCGCAACTTGCAGCGCCTGTTGGTGCACGAGCATGGGGTCGTCCAGCCCGAGGAAATCGCGCTGCTCACGGGCGCGACGCCCCAGCGCGAGCGCCGCGCGCTGCTCGAAGCCCTGGCCGAGGGCCGCATCAAGATCCTGGTCGGCACCCACGCGCTTATTGAAGAGCCCGTGCAGTTCGCGGACCTCCAGCTCGCGGTCATCGACGAGCAGCATCGCTTCGGCGTGCGGCAGCGGGCCGCGCTGCGGGCCAAGGGCAACAACCCTCATGTGCTGGTCATGACCGCGACGCCCATCCCGCGTTCCCTGGCCCTTACCCTCTACGGCGACCTGGACCTCACCGTGCTCGACGAGATGCCTCCGGGCCGCAAGCCGGTGCAGACGTACATCTTCTACCCCAGCGAGCGGGAACGCGCGTATACCTTCATCCGCCGCGAAATCGAGCGCGGGCACCAAGCCTTCATCCTCTACCCGCTTATCGAGCCCAGCGAAAGCGAGGCGTTGCAGCACGTGCCCGCGGTGCTCGAGGCTTATCCACGGCTGCGAGACGAAATCTTCCCGGACCTCAAGGTAGGCTTGCTGCACGGCCAGATGAAGCCCGAAGAAAAAGACGAAGTCATGCGTCGCTTTCGGGAAGGCGAATACCACATCCTGGCCGCAACCCCGGTTATTGAGGTCGGGGTGGACATCCCCAACGCGACCGTGATGCTCATCGAAGGCGCGGACCGGTTTGGCCTGGCGCAGCTGCATCAGCTGCGGGGCCGCGTGGGCCGGGGTGGCCAGCAGGCCTACTGCATCCTCATCCCCACCAAAGCGACCGCGGCCGAAAACCAACGCCTGCAAGCCCTCACCCAAATCCACGACGGGTTCCGCTTGGCCGAGCTGGACTTGCAACAACGCGGCCCGGGCGAATTCCTGGGCACCCGCCAGTCCGGATACCAGGCCGCGAACTTCCGTTTGGCCACGTTGCTGGACATCCCTTTGATCGAAAAAGCGCGAAGCCTCGCGCAACAAGTCTTTGAACGCGACCCCACCCTGCAGGCTCGCGAACACCAAACCCTGGCGCGAGCCTTAGAGGCCGCGCTCCAAGATCAAGCCGAAATGTCGTGATGCGCACGCGTCACGGGTCGACCACAAAGGAGTCCGTATGACCTATATCAAAGCGGTCTTTCCGGGGACCTTTGACCCCATCCACTATGGGCATATCGACATCGCGGAACGGGCGGCCCGCCTGTTTGACGAGGTGATCGTCGCGGTCTACGACCGTCCCCTCAAGCAGCTGTTGTTTTCGCCTGAGGAACGCCTGGCCTTGGTGCGACAGACCTTCGAAGGTCACCCGAACATTCGGGTGATGGGCTACAGCGGGCTCACGGTGAACTTCTGCCGCGAGATCGGCGCGCAAGTGATTATCCGCGGCTTGCGCGTGTTTTCGGATTTTGAGCGCGAATTTCGCATGGCCTTAGCCAACCATCGCCTCGCGCCGGAGATTGAAGTTGTTGCGCTAATCACCGATGAACGGTATACTTTCTTATCAGGAACAACCGTTCGCGAAATTGCATCCCTAGGCGGCGATGTCAGCAGTATGGTCCCGCCCCACGTGGAAGAAGCGCTGAAGCGCCGCTTTCAAAGGGATGACGGAGGCTGGTATAATAAGTACCTACCGGCCTCGTTGCGAGGTGATTAGGGCCGGCCCGCGGACCGGCCATGGAGGAGAAGCGATGGATATCTTAGATCTGGTCGATCGGTTAGAGCGCCTGGCCAACGAGAGTCCCCAAATCCCGTCGTACATTCCCTTCCTGCACGGCATTGTGATCGACGAGGAAAAGTTGTGGGACCTGATCGATCAGATGCGCATCGCGGTGCCGGAAGAGATCCGCAAGGCCCAACAGATTTTGAGCCAAAAGGAGCGGATCTTGGCGCAGGCCCAAGAGCGGGCGCAACAGATCCTCAGCCAGGCCGAAGCCGAGAAGGCCGAACTGATTTCCGAAACGGCCATCGTGCAAGAGGCCAAACGCCGGGCCGCGCGTATTGTCGCGGAAGCCGAGGCCGAGGCCGAGCGCATCCGCCGCGAGGCGGACGCGTACGCGCTGCGCCTGCTGCAACGCCTTTAT
>JAADEP010000198.1 GCA_013153335.1 Chloroflexota bacterium | reverse complement strand
CTTCCTCAAGGGCAACTTCGGGTCGAGGTCGCGGCCGGGCTCGGGGGATTGGCGTTGCTCTTGGGCCTCGCGCTCGCGGCCTGGTATCGTCCGGCTTTGGCCTGGGCCGCGGCCGCGGGCGCGGGGATTTACCTCCTCGTCTACACCTGGGCTCTCAAGCGCCGCACCATCCTCAATATCGTCATCGGCGGTGCGGCCGGCAGCGCGGCCGTCATCAGCGGTGCGGCCGTGGTTGGGCGTTGGTTCGACCCCGCCGCGTGGGCCTTGGCCGCGTTGGTCTTTTTGTGGACGCCAACCCATTTCTGGAGCCTTGCCCTGGTCTACCGCGAGGACTATCGCCGCGCGGGGTTCCCCATGCTGCCGGTTCGGATATCGCCCCGTCACGCGGCATGGTGGGTAGCCTTGCACACCGGTGCGTCGGTCTTGGTCGCGTTGCTCATGGCCGTGTGGCCTCGCCTGGGCTGGCCCTACGCGCTGCTCGTGTTTGGGCCTTCAGTCTACTATCTCTATCGGACCGCGCGCCTGGTGCGCACGCCTTCGGCCCGGGAGGCCCGGCGTTTGTTCCACCTGTCCAACCTTTACCTCGCGTGGGTCACCCTCGCGGCCGCTGGGGTCGCGTTGATGGGGTAAGAACTGGACCGTGCTTCGAGCGCCGAACGGGGCGCCCGGGCGAACAGCCAGGCCGGAAGGTAGCGCCAACGTTGGGGATGAAAGACGGGCTTGCGTGTGGCCCATTCGCTCAGTACATACAGCGACCGCAACTCCGGGTCATGCAGGTGCACGTGCCCGGTCAAGAGCGTGGGCACATAGCCCTCGGGCAACGCGCGCTCGTAATGCCCAGGACGCCATAGGCGCCCATCAGCGTCGGGCAGACGCGCGAGAAACGGATCCGTCAGGGCCCAAACATCGATCACCCATTTATCCGTGCCGCTCCAATAGCCAAACATGCCCACACTATCCACCACCGCGAGCTTTTCTTCGCTATGCCGGAACGTCCAGCCTTGCTGGCTCCACGCATAGGGCGGGAAGAAGGGCTGGGGTCGCGCCCAGCGCCAATACAGGTACGCGAAAACCGAGGTGTAACGGTAGTAACGCCCGCGTTCATCGCCCACGCCCCAATGCAAATAAAAGGAAGCATCGACGTAGTAATCTATGGGGCTGTTGAGCGGCGTATGGGGAAAGAACAGGCCATAAAGCGCGGCCGCAGCCAAAGCCCAGGCTCGCCCGCGGCCTTGCGTGAGCCATGGGGGCATGTGCAAAAGGGCCCCGCCCACAAGCCACAAATACAGCAGCGCGGGAAAGCGCCCGGCCATAAAATCGCCCCCGATCCAGGTGAGATACGCGGCATAGAATCCCGCGCCGCTCACCAGCGCGTACGCGCGGCGGCGCAACAATACGCCTGCAGCCAGGAGCGCGAGGCCATAGGTAACGGGGTCCAAGAGAAATTGCCCCATCCAGTACAAACCACCCTGGTGTAAGAGCACGCGGCGGGGCAAGCCGTGAAACAACTTCGCATACGCGGGATTGGGGAAAGGCGAGCCGTAATACACCCACGCGAAGCCGTACCACGCTCCAAGCAAAAGGGCCGCGCCCGCGTGGCTTCGGAGCACGAGGCGGGGCTCGTGACGTCGACCTAGCACCAAGGCCAGATACACTGGCGCGACCAGAAACACCAAATCCGCCCGCACGAGCAACATCCCCGCGAGCCAGATATATAGACGCGAATAAGCGCGAGGGTCGTGCCGCCACTGCCCCCGGATAAACGCGATCAGCCCCGCGCTCAGCATGCTATAAGCCAGTGCGGTCTCCAGGCCCGACGTGGTGTAGTCCATGAACGCGTTGCTCACCAACCAGCTTATCCACAACGCGATACGCGCGGCCAGGGGAAGGGATGCGCGCCAAATCCAGACCAACAGCCCCACAAACAACAGGCTGCTCACCAGAAGCAGCAGATAGCCATCGGCGATCCAAGCCCGCAAGACGACCAGCACGCCGTACCACAAGGGGCTGGTGAAGGTCTGCACCCGCCAGGAGGCGTTCCACACCGGACCGTGGCCGGCCCAAAGCTGCTCTACGCTGCGCAAATAGATGTAGGCATCGTCGCAAGCCCACGCGTTCCGCACCACCGTGAGCCAGAACAAAGCCAACAAGCCCAACTCAAGATAGCGGCTCCACCGTCTTGCCATCCCTCCCCTCCAAACGCGACCAACCCCAGTCGCCCAGGGCGAAGGGTCACAAAGCTCAGGCAAATTATAAAGCCAGCTGGCGGGCCGCCATCAAAGGGTGCACGCAAAGGCTGTAGAAAGGTCAAGGGGCGAGGGCGAGGCGAAGAGGGCGGTCGCCGTTGAGCGCCGCCGCGGGCTGGAAGCTCGCGGCTAGTTGGCATAAAATTACGCGCGAATTACCCAGCCCAACCCGCGAGGCGCGCGGCCGACAGCGAAAATAGCGGGCGGGTTTAGCCGCCCGCGGGCCAAGCGCGGGCTCCGCCGTCTGCGGCCCGAGGCCATGGCCGCGCTCGCGGGCCGCGGGCTGGAAGCCCGCGGCTAGTTGGTATAAAATTACGCGCGAATTATTCTACCCGGCGCGCGGGAACGCATGGCGAGAATAGCGGGCGGGTTTCGCCGCCCGCAGTCGCGAGTCAAGCGCGGGTTCCGCCGTCTGCGGCCCGAGGCCAAGGCCGCACTCGCGGGCCAAGCGCGGGTTCCGCCGCCCGCGGCATGGGCTTTTACGAGATTTGCCTGCACCCCCGTCAAAAAAGACGCTTGTGCTGCGCGGTGCGCTCGGGTTATAATGAAGTTGTCCTGGCCGGAAGGCGGTCAGGCGCGTGGTTTTTGCGCGCAGTCTTGATTCGGAGCGGGTGCGATGACGGAGAAACTCAGCGGTCATCAGATTCGCCAGATGTTTTTGGATTTCTTCGCCAGCAAAGGGCATACCATCGTGCCCTCGTCTTCGCTGGTGCCGGGCGATGACCCCACGTTGCTCTTCACCAACGCGGGGATGGTGCAGTTCAAGGACGTGTTCCTGGGCACGGATAAGCGACCGTATACCCGCGCGACCACGGTGCAGAAGTGTATGCGGGTCTCGGGCAAGCACAACGACTTGGAGAACGTGGGGCCGAGTCCGCGGCATCACACGTTCTTTGAGATGCTGGGCAACTTTTCGTTTGGGGATTATTTCAAGCGCGAGGCCATCCACTGGGCGTATGAATTGCTCACCAAGGTCTATGGCCTGGACCCCAACCGGCTGTATTACACGGTCCACAAGGACGACGATGAGGCCTATCGCATTTGGGTGGAGGAGGTCGGCGTGCCGGCCGAGCGCGTGGTGCGCATGGGCGACAAGACCAACTTCTGGCAAATGGCCGATGTGGGGCCCTGCGGACCGACCAGCGAGATCCACTACGACTTCTACCCCGAGCGCGGCCAATTAAAAGGAGAAGAGCTGGCGTATCACCTCGACGAGAACCCCGAAGACCGCTTCCTCGAGCTCTGGAATTTGGTCTTCATGCAATTCAATCAAAAGCCCGACGGCACGCGGGAACCTTTGCCGCGCACGGGTATCGACACCGGCATGGGCCTGGAGCGCATCACCATGGTGCTCCAGGGCGTGGACAATTCGTATGACACCGACCTGTTCTCGCCCATCATGGACCGCATCCAGGAGCTGGCTGGGCACACTGATGAGGAGCGGCAGGCGAACCTCGTGCCCTATCGGGTGATCGCGGACCACGGTCGCGCGGCCACGTTCTTGATCGCGGACGGTGTGGTTCCGGGGAACGAGGGGCGCAATTATGTGGTCCGGATGATCATCCGGCGGGCCGCGCGCTTTGGCCGCAAGATCGGGTTCGACCGCCCCTTCCTGGCCAAGATCGCGGACGTGGTCATCCGGGAATACAGCCACGTCTACCCTGAACTGGAGCGCAACCGCGAGGTCATTTTCGACACCCTGACCCGCGAGGAAGAGCGCTTCGCCCAGACCGTGGACTCGGGCCTGGCCCACCTGGAGCACCTTCTGGAAGAGCTCAAAGCCAAAGGCGAAACCGTCCTGCCCGGGGAAGAGGCCTTCCGCCTGTATGCGACGTATGGGCTGCCCATGGAACTCACCCGGGACGTGGCCCGCGAGCACGGCCTGGAGGTGGATGAGGAAGGCTTCCGCCGCGCGATGGAAGAGCACCGCATCCGCTCGGGCAAGGGCAAGGCCATGGGGCCCTTGGGCGGCGAGGATGTGGACGTGTATCGCGAGGTCCTGGAAACCCTGCAGGCCGAGGGTAAGCTGGGCCCCGAGGGCGTGGTCTACGATCCGTACTCGGATCTGGAGGTCGAAGGCCCCGTGCTCGCGCTGTTGGTGAACGGCCAACCCGTGCAAGAAGCCGAGCCCGGTCAAGAGGTCGAGGTCATCCTGCCCAAGACGAGCTTCTACGTTGAGGCCGGCGGTCAGGTCTCGGATACGGGCCTGATTTACGCGGCCGAAGGGCCTGAGCCCTGGGAGATCGAGGTGACCGACACCCGACGGCCCGCGGCGGGGGTCATCGTGCACGTGGGCCGGGTGCGCCGCGGTCGGCCTCGGGTCGGCGATGTGGCCATCGCGCGCGTGGACGCGCAGCGCCGCAAGGACATCATGCGCAACCACACCGCGACGCACCTCTTGCACTGGGCCCTGCAGAAGGTGCTCGGGCCGCACGCGAAGCAGGCCGGTTCGTTGGTCGCGCCCGATTACTTGCGCTTTGACTTCAACCATCCCGAGCCATTGACGCAAGAGGAGCTGCGCCGCATCGAGGCCGAGGTCAACCGGGCCATTTTGGAAGACTACCCGGTGCGCGTGGTCTACAAGCCCTTCCGCGAAGCCATTGCCGAAGGGGCGATGGCGTTGTTCACCGAAAAGTACGGTGACGTGGTCCGCACCATCCAAATCGGTCGCGAAGAGCCGTTCTCGTACGAGCTTTGCGGCGGTACGCACCTCGCGCGCACGGGCGAGATCGGCGTCTTCCTCATCACCTACGAGGGCAGTGTGTCGGCCAACGTGCGCCGCATCGAAGCCGTGACCGGCCGCAAGGCTTATGAGCTCATCCGCCAGCGCTTCGACGCGTTGGAAGAAGCCGCGCACACGCTCAAGACCGTGCCCGAAGCCGTGCCGCAACGGGTGCGCGCGTTGGTGAGCGAGGTCGACGCCGCGCGCAAAGAGGCCCGGCGCTTGCGGGAAGAGCTCGCGCGGCAGGCCTTTGAGCAAAAGCTGGCCCAACCCGAGATGGTGGCCGGGGTCCCGGTCGTGACCGCGTACATCCACGGCGCGGACGCGGAGACCCTGCGCAGCCTGAGCGACCGCTTCCGCAGTCGGTACCCCGCGGGCGTGGTCGTGCTCGCGGGCGACGCGGGCGGTCGGCCTGTGTTCATCGTGGGCGTGGGCAAGCCGCTGGTCGAGCGCGGCATCAAGGCCGGCGACCTGGCCAAGCACGTGGCCGAGGCGGTCGGCGGCGGTGGCGGTGGGCGCCCCACCCTGGCCCAGGCCGGTGGCAAGGATGTCCAACGCATTCCCGACGCGCTCGCGCGCGTGCGGCCCTGGCTGGAACAACGCTTGACAGCCTAACCGCGGGCCGGGCCGGTCGGCCCGGCCTTTTCCTTCCGTCCTCGAGGCGAACGGATGCTCTCGCGAGGTACGACCATGGATTACGAAATCATCATCGGGCTGGAGACGCACATCCAACTCAATACGCGCTCGAAGATCTTTTGCACGTGCAGCACGGACTTCTGGGGCGCGGCGCCCAATACGCACGTATGCCCGGTATGTATGGGCCTGCCCGGGGTGCTGCCCGTCCTCAACCGCGCGGCCGTGGAAAAGGCCATGCGCCTGGCCCTGGCCATTGGCGCGGAGGTCCAGCCGGTTTCGTACTTCGCGCGCAAAAACTATTTTTACCCCGACCTGCCCAAGGGCTATCAGATCACCCAGTACGATATGCCCCTGGCCCTGGGCGGCGCGCTCACCATCCCTCTGGATGACGGGCGCACCCGCACAGTGCGCATCCGCAAGCTGCACGTGGAGGAGGACGCGGGCAAGACCAAGCGCGAGCACGGGCGCCGGCTCATTGACTTCAACCGGTGCGGCGTGCCGCTCATTGAGATGGTCACCGAGCCCGACTTGCGCTCGCCCGATGAGGCCGCGCAATACCTGTACCGTCTGCGTCAGCTGGTCCGGTGGCTGGGCATTTCGGAAGGCGATATGGAGAAGGGGCACTTGCGCGCGGACGCGAACGTGTCCATCCGCCCCAAAGGCGCGACTTACCTGAATCCCAAGACCGAGATCAAAAACGTCAACTCCATCGACGACCTGCGCGATGCCATTGCCAAAGAAGTCGAGCGCCAAATCCGGCTGATGGAGCAAGGCAAGCCCGTGGAACCGTGGACGTTGGAGTGGGACGAACACGCGGGCGTGCTGCGCAAAATGCGTTCCAAAGAGACCGAGGCCGACTATCGCTACTTCCGCGAGCCGGACTTGCTTCCCCTGGAGGTCGACGAGGCTTGGCTCGCGCGCGTGCGCGCGGCCATCCCCGAGCTGCCGCTGGCGCGGCGCGCGCGCTTCGTGTCCGAATACGGCCTCGGGCTCGCGGACGCGGACCTGCTGACGAGCGAGCGCGCGCTGGCCGACTACTTCGAGGCCACGGTCCGCGCCTACCGCGGGGACGCCCGACGCGTGGCCAACTGGGTCCTGAACGACGTACGGCGCTTGCTCAACGAAGCGCGACTTTCGCCCGAAGAGCTGCGCCTGACGCCCGAGCGTCTGGCCGCGCTGCTGCGCCTGCTGGACGAAGGTGTCATCAACACGCCCACCGCGAAGCGGCTCATCCCGCGGGTGCACGCGGAAGACCAAGACCCGGACGCCATTGTGCAGGCCGAGGGGCTGGCCCAGGTGCGGGATACGGACACACTGCGCGCGATGTGCGAGGCGCTGGTGGCCGCGCACCCGAAGGAAGTGGCCCGATATCGCGCGGGCAAGAAGGGCCTCATGGGCTGGTTCGTCGGCCAAATCATGCGCCAAACCCGAGGCAAGGCCGATCCCAAAGAAGTCCAGCGCATCTTACGCGAGCTGCTCGAGGCATAAAGAGCAGCGAGCTGGTAGCCCGCGGCTGGAATTGCGCGCGAATTATCCGGCCCCACGCGTGGGAACGCATGGCAGACGGCGAGGATAGCGGGTGGGTTCCGCCGCCCGCGGGCCAAGCGCGGGTTTCGCCGCCCGCGACCCGCGGCCATGGATGCGCTCGCGTGCCGCTCCGCCGCGGGCTGGAAGCCCGCGGCTAGTATAAAATTGCGCGCGAATTATCCGGCCCAGCGCGGGCGTGCGGTGTTGCATTTTTGCGGACGAGTAGGCGGCAAATTTCTAGCGGGTGGGTTCCGCCGTCCGCGATGTGGGCCCATGGGCTGGGAGCGCTCGCGCCACAGCCGCCGCAGGTTGGAAACCTGCAGCTAGTTGGTATAAAATTGCGCGCGAATCATCCGCTCCGACGCGCGGGAACGCATAGCCGATGGCGAAAATAGCGGGCGGGTTCTGCCACCCGCGGCATGGGACCATAGGCACGCTCGCGCCGCTGGAAGGCGTGCGAACCATCCGGCCCAACGCGCGGGAACGCATGGCAGGCGGCGAGGATAGCGGGTGGGGTCAGCCGTCCGCGCGGGCCAAGTGCGCGAGTTCCGCCGCCCGCGAATCCCCGCGGCCCGAGGCCATGGGCGCGCTACGCCGCCGCAAGCGCCGCGGGCTGGAAGCTCGCGGCTAGGATAAAATTGCACGTGGATTATTCGGCTCAACACGCGGCGTGCGTAGGTGGGGAATTTCTAACGGGCGGATTCCGCCGCCCGCGAATCCCCGCGGCCCGAGACCATGGGCGCGCTCGCGTGCCGCAGCGCCGCGGGCTGGAAGCCCGCGGCTAGTATAAAATTACGTGCGAATTATCCAGGCAAACGCGTGGGCGCGCCGCACCATTTTAGCGGGCGGGTTTCGCCGTCCGCGTCCATGGCCGCATGGCCGACGGCGAGACGGGTTTCGCCACCCACGGCATGGGCTTCTACGAGATTTGCCTGCACCCAACTGGGATTACGGATTGCAAGAATTGTAAATGGTGCTATTTGACTTGGACGCATACTTGGATATGGACGCCCGCAGGGAAAATTACATATTATGGAATGTTGCAACACCAAGCGCAGGACCCCGAAAAGGCCATACGCACCTACCTACCTTGGGCAATTCCACTTTTTCGCATCGTTGCATTTCTTTAGTTGGGGGGAGCTCTTTGGGTCACTATTATATTTCTGCAAACCATGCTTCAAAAAGCTAAGCATAAAGTGCAAGACTAATGGCTTCTGACTGCAAATAGTTAGCTAAGGCCAAAGCCGCAAGGGGCAGCGGCCGCGCCCGGCCTCGATCCCTGGGAAGAAACGGCGGATGATGGGCATCCCGAGCCCGCCCGTTCCCTCCGCTGAACAAGGCATTTGTAGCCGACCGGTATAATTCGAGCATTGCCATGGGGCCCTTTGGCGGCCCCATAAATATTCCCGCGTTCATCCGTGGTTCTCCCTTCATCGGAGGAGGTTCGTGTTGCATAACCTCGGTCGCATCCGCCGTATGTATCAGGCCTTCCCGCGGCCGTTAGGGTTGTTGGTGGCAGGCAATGGGCTCACGGCCGCGGGTGGCAGCATGGTATGGCCTTTCCTGCCCCTTTACATAAGCGCTCGTTTGGCGACGGACCTGACGTCGGTCGGCCTGTTGCTCGCGTGGCAGGCGGTGATCGGCGTGGTCGGTACCGTGCTCGCGGGGCCGTTGGTCGATCGCCTGGGCCGTAAGACAACCTTGATCCTTGGTCTGATCGGCGTCGCGGCCGCGTACGTAGCGCTGGCCTTCGCACACACATGGTTGCACTTCGCGGCCACGTTGGGGCTCATGGGCCTCTTTGGTCCCGCGATCCCCATTGCGCTCAACGCCATAATCGCAGATATGACTCAGGGTCCTGCGCGCGAGCGCGCGTATGCAGCCCTGCGCGCGGCCAACAATGCAGGTATTGCCCTGGGCCCCATGGTGGGCGGCTGGCTTCTGGTCACGCGACCTGCCTGGGCCTTTTATGCCGCGGGGACCGCCTTGCTCCTGTTCGCGGGGTTGGTCGTGTTCGCTCTGCCCGAAACCCGTCCTGCGATGCCCCAAACCTCGCAAGGAGATAGAGCCGCGTCCCTGTCTTTACTCGACGTTGTCCGGGATGGGCGGCTGTTGCGCTTCCTGGCTCCGACGTTGCTCGTACTCATGGCCCAGAGCTTGATTTGGATTTACCTCAGCATTATTATGCGCGATGAATACGGCTTGGCTGAAGACATGTATCGCTGGCTCGTGACCACCAACGCGCTTATGGTGGCCACGCTGCAATATGGCGTGACCAGCACGCTGCAAACGCGTTGGCCGCCACGTACGATCCTGGCTGTGGGCGCGCTGTTTGTCGCGTCCGCGGGGGTGGCCGCGTGGTTCGCCACGTCCTTTTGGACCTTCTGGACCGCGATGGTGCTCATGACCGTGGGCGAGATGCTTTTGGCCCCGAGCACGCAAAATTGGGTCGCGAGCCTCGCACCGGCGGACGCGCGCGGGCGGTACATGGCCGCGCTGGCTTTCGCCTGGGCCCTCAGCACCATGTTGGCCGCGCCGTTGGGCGGTTGGCTTAAGGACCATTGGCACGCGCGTGCCGTCTGGATGGCAACCATCGGGCTGGCCACTACGGCCGCGCTTTTGTATGCGCGGGGCGCGCATCAGCCCCAGGAGCGCGCCGCGTGAGCCAGCAGCACTGGTATAATCACAGCCGTATGGAGCGATGGAAGGCTGTATGGCAACGGGATCTCATCTTTTGGCCAGGGGTAGTGCTCCTGGCCTTGTTGGCGCGCGGGGTGCAGCTAACCGACGCGCCACTAGGCCCTCGTGAGGCAGATATCGCCTATCGAGCTGCCCAGCTCGCGCGCGGAGTTCCGGTTGATATTGGCCCTGGTGGATGGCTCACAGGCCTGCTGAGCGGGCTTTTCTTTTTGACGGGTCCACAACGGTTGTGGGCACGAGCGTTGCCATGGCTTGGTGGTGCCATGCTACCTTTGCTCGCGCGCGGCGCGCAATCATGGCTGGGCCGCACGCGTGCGCGTTGGCTGGCTTTGGCCTGGGCCCTGGACCCGGCTTTGGTGGCCGCGTCGCGCGTGGCTTGGGGCCCAGCGCTCGCTATCACTTTACTCCTGTTCGCCTATGGTTTGGCGTGGCATGGGTGGCGCACATTGGCCCTGGTGCTCGGCCTCGCCGCTTTAGGGATGGGGCCGGGGGCAGCCTTGGGCTGGCCTTTCGCGCTCGCACTCGTGTTTGGCTGGTGGACGGCCGGTCGCCCTTCCGCGCGGGCGGATCGAGAGGCCGGGCTTGTGCTCGCCGCGGTGCTCCTTTTGCTCATCTCCGGATGGGGCTTGGCGCCGCAGGCCCTCTTTGCCTGGGCCTCGGGGGTCGTGCACTATGTGCGTACCTGGCATTATGTAGGTGCGCCCATAGCCTTAGCACTGGTGCTCCTGCTGCCCCTTCTGCTCGCGCGTACCTCGTTCGAGTCGCGTGCCTCTCGTGCTGATATGGAGCGCGGGCTATTGGTCGCGGGGATGTGGGCCCTGGCCGTGTGGCTGCTCACGCCCCATCGACAAGGCGCAGACCTCGCGTGGGTAACCGTGGCGTTGTGGCCCTGGGCGATCGCCGCGGCGCCCCGGGTGCGACCTGAGCACGCCGGATGGTGGCTCGGGCCCGCGGTCGCGGGGTTCGCAGTGGGCTTCTTGCTTTTCTACGCCCAATGGCTCACTCCGGCGATGAGCGCGTCACCACTGTTGCGCGTTGCGCTGCTCGGCGTAAGCCTACTACTGTGGGTGTTCCTTTTCATTTACCTTACCAGCTGGCTCGGCTCAGACGCCGCACGTTGGGTTTGGACGTGGGTTAGCGCGGCCTGGGTTCTGGTATTGGTGGGGATGGGCTTGCGGCACGCGTGGCGCGCGGCCTGGGGTGACGAATGGTGGCAGGTCCCAGGCGCTTCGGTGGACCTGGAGGCCCTGGAGCAAACCATGGCACAGTGGGGCGCGTGGCGCTTCCGCCGCGGGGACGCGCTCCCCGGCGCGATCTTGGCGCGACATCCAAACCTGCGTTGGTTGCACGCGCGCGCGTTCCCGGAAATGCGGGAACGCGTGGCCCTGCAGCCGGATGAAGCCCCCCCGGCCGTCTTGGCCTGGGAACCGGTGCAGCTGCCGCGCGCCTACCGTGGCCAGCGCTTTACATTGACCGAGCATCCGCCATCTCAGCTGGCCCTAGGTGATTTTTGGCCTTGGTTCGCCTATGGCCAGACCACAACCCAGGGCCTGGATGTAATTCTGCTTTTACGTGAAGACCTGTTTTGGGATGCCCGGCCGGACGTTACCGAGGCAACGCGGTAACACGAGTCGATCCGGGGGTAGGAGGGGTTCATGGGACTGCCGCGTATCATCGCGATTGATGGTCCGGCCGCGTCGGGCAAGAGCACCTTGGCCCGGCGTTTGGCCAAAGCATTGGATTATCTGTACTTTGATACAGGTGTGCTTTACCGCGCGGTGACGTGGGCCGCGCTACAACAAGGCCTTGCCCTTGATGATGAGGCAGCTATAGCCGCCTTGGCCGCGTCGTTGCCCATTGAAGTACGTCCACCGAGCCAGGAAGACGGCCGGAGCAACGATGTTTGGGTCGCGGGCCGGGATGTGACGTGGGCCATCCGTTCGCCACAGGTGGACGCGTGGGTATCGGTTGTGGCCGCGCATCCAGGGGTTCGGCGGGCTTTGCTCGAGACACAGCGTCGCATTGGGCGCCAGGGCCGTGTGGTGATGGTCGGCCGGGATATTGGCACAGTCGTGTTGCCCGACGCAGACCTTAAGATTTACCTCGACGCCTCCCTGGAGGAGCGCGCGCGGCGACGTTACGCGGAGCTGCAACAACGGGGCGCGTCAGTGACATACGACGAAGTCCTCGCCCGCACCCGCGCGCGGGACCAAATGGATGCGTCGCGCGCGACCGCGCCCTTGCGTCCGGCGCCGGACGCGGTGGTGATCGTGACCGATGGCTTGACAGCGGACGAGGTCTTTGCCCGCGTTTGGGACGTGATCCAACGGCACAATCATCATCACGCGCCTGAGTCGGGCCCAGCGCCCCAGGAGGCCGAGCGAGCATGACCGCGCGGTATCGCCCTCCCTGGTACAGCCGCGTGGCGCGGTTTACCTTGCGCCCGCCTTTCCGCTGGTTGATGCGCGCGGCCTTCCGCATCACCATCACGGGCCTGGAACACGTGCCCAAAACTAAACCTTACGTAGTCATTTACAACCACGTCTCTATCCTCGACCCGCCCTTGGTGCTCGGTTTTTGGCCAGAGCCGTTGGAGACTGTCGCCGCGATCGAAGTCTTCCATCGGCGGGGTCAGAACTGGGTAGTCTGGCTTTACGGCGCGCTCCCCATTTATCGCGGTCAGCCGAATCGTAGCCAGCTCAACCGCATGGTAGATGTGTTGCGCTCGGGCTATCCCCTGGCCATCGCGCCCGAGGGGACGCGTTCCCATCGACCAGGAATGCGGCAGGCGTGGACAGGCCTGGCCTATGTGCTCGACCAGCTGGACACGCCCGTGCCCATCGTACCCGCGGGGGTCATCGGAACCACGGACGAGGCCCTGGCGTTGGCCTTGCGCGGGCGTCGGCCGCCGTTGACCATGCGGGTTGGGCCCGCGTTTACGTTGCCCCCGTTACGCGCGTGGCCAGGGCCGCGCAAACGGGCACGTCGGCTAAATACGGATTTAATGATGTACCGCTTGGCCGCGTTGCTCCCGGCCGAATACCGCGGGGCCTATGCCGCGCCACCCCCTCCGGAACTCAAACCATATTTGGAGGATGTGTTGCCATGACCGGCCCGCCCATGCCGTTGACCGAGGACGGAAAGATCCCACCGAAGCCGGTAACCCAGGGTTACTATCCGGAGCGCGTGTTTTTGCCCAAGCTCACCTGGCGCCGTCGTCTCGCTCGGCGGGTGTTGCACGGGGTAGCGCGCGCGTTGGTGCGCCTGGGTGCGCGATGCGAGGCGCGCGGGTTGGAACACCTGCCCGAGCGTGGCCCGGCCTTGTTGACGGTTAATCACCTGGGCGACGCGGACGCGGTGGTGGTGTTCGCCCATTTGCCCTGGTATCCTGAGGTCCTGGCCGCGATGGAGTTGAACGATTATCCCTGGGTTCGGCGGTTGTTGAATCTATACGGCGTCATTTGGGTGCATCGGGGGCGGCCGGATCGGAAGGCCTTGCGCATGGCTCTACAGGCGCTGGATGAAGGGCGTATTGTGGCGCTTGCGCCTGAAGGCCGCCAGAGTGTTACGGGCGCGCTGGAAGAAGGCACCGAAGGCGCGGCGTATCTGGCCCTTAAAGCTCGAGTTCCGGTGATCCCCATTGGCTTGACGGGTACACGCAACGACCAGATCTTTCCGGCCTGGCGGCGGCTGAAACGGCCGCGCGTAACCATCACCGTGGGCCCGCCATTACGTTTGAATGACCTACCGAATCGGGGGCCAGCCTTTCGCCGCGCGTTATCTGAAGGCACGGAGCGTATTATGTTAGCCATCGCTCGCCTATTGCCTCCGGAGTACCAGGGTGTATATCGCGACAAGGTCGCGAGCGGGAGGTGAGCCGTGCGCGTGGTATCGGAAATCTTGCGTTTTTCGACCCAAGGGCACACAGACGTTCTAGACATCACCGCGCATGTGGAAGAAGTGGTGGCGCGGAGTGGCGTGCGCGAGGGCGTCGCGCACCTGTTTGTGCCGGGGTCGACCGCAGGGCTGACGACCATGGAGTACGAGCCGGGCACGGTGGCGGACTTGCAGCGTTTGATGGACGAGATCGCGCCACCCGACCGAGACTACGCCCACAACTTGCGCTGGGGGGATGGGAACGGCCACTCGCATTTACGCGCGTCGTTGTTGGGGCCGTCGCTGAGCGTGCCCATTATCGCGGGCCGTTTGGCCCTGGGCACATGGCAGCAAATCGTGCTCGTGGATTTCGACATCCGCCCGCGTCAGCGGCGGGTCATTGTGCACGTGTGCGGCACCGGGACAGCGTGACTTCTTGGCTTAACATACCCCCACCCGCGGGGTTGGTCGCGTCGCGGACGGCTGAAGCCGCCCGCTCCGAATTTACCATCGCCCGCCCGTTCGCGCGTTAATAAGCTGAAGTATATCAACTCGCCGCGGGCTTCCAGCGGCGCCTGCGATGACACGCCCAGCTCAGGCGTGCGAGCGTCGGAACCTGCCCGCGAAAAGGGATGCTGCACATCCGCGTGTTGGGGCGGGGCCATCCCGCGGGCGGCAGAACCCACCCGCTACAAATTTGCCGCCTGCCCACTCGCGACAAATTCCCCTCTGCCGCCAACGCCCGGGGCACGGGAGATGTTCTTCAAAATTACGGACACCTTCACTCTGTTGGAAGATAAGAGGAGATAAGCGATGCGCAAGGGGTTTGTCGGGCTAACCCAATTGCGGTTGGGGGGCAACGTGCACCGATTTTGTCCTCGAAGACTGGCGGCTTGCCGGGTCGCGCTGGCCAGCCGACAACTGGGCACATCGGACGCGCGCGAACCGGGGTCGCAAAACGTGGTATAATCTTTGTACGTCAGATCCTTGGACTGCCCCGCCGCGCCGCTGACGCTATCGTTGGACCTCCCAAACGGTAAACAAAGTGCTCAAGAAAAGCGCGATGAACTCCGGAATCAAGATTTTTGGTCTATTCCTTTTCCTAACCCTCTTCACCGCATGCACCGGGCGCAGGCCGACGCCCAGCGCTTCGGCTACAATCAATGCCAGCCCTACCCCTGACAACCGGTTGACCTCCCTCCCCACGCCCACCGCCACCCGGACGCCGATTCGCCCTCCAACTCCAATTCCAACAGACACGCCTTCCCCACTTCCTGCTTGCACGCCTGTTCCCCCAGAAGTAGTTTATGTGATCGATGACGCTGTCTACAACGATGTCAATCCTGGGCTTGAAAAGGGGGTATGGGAAGCAATAGATGTGCTCCAGCAGGCACTGGAGCAAC
>JAADEP010000179.1 GCA_013153335.1 Chloroflexota bacterium | reverse complement strand
CGCCCGCTCGCGGTCACGCCCTCGGGCACCGCGCCAAAGACCGCGCCGCTGGTGATGGGCTCCAATGCCCGCACGAAAATCGCCAATCCCAGAATGCCATAAATAATCGACGGAACCCCAGCGAGATTGTTGATGTTGACTTGAATGACGCGGTTGATCCAACGGTCTTTGCGCGCGTATTCCTCGAGGTAAATCGCGGCCGCAACGCCCAGGGGCAACGCGGTGATGGCCGTAATGGCGACCAACCACAGCGAGCCCAAAATCGCGGTGCGTACTCCCGCGCGAATGGGGTCACTGGATTGGGGCCGGGTGAGAAAGCGGCTGTTGAACCAGACCATCCAGCGCAGCTCCGCGCGGGGGTAGTGCTGGTGCGTGAATTGGATGATGGCTTCGGTGTGCAGCAACGAGGTGGTCAACGGCCAGGTGGTGACCACCTTGGGGCGGAAGACCCGTTCCAAGACCAACGTGGCCAGGTTCTCACGCGTACGCTCCGATAATGGCTTCTCCCGCTCCAACGTGCGCAATACCGCGGGCGAGAGGTAGGTCTCCAGGATTTCTATAAGCCGGGCTTTGGGCTGCTGGGGCAAAGTCTCCAGGTCGAGCCCTAGAGCACCTGGGTAAATCCTGTACTCGATCGCGGCAATCCCCATGGTGTTGTTGATGATGTTGTAGAGCAGGGCCATGAGCACAACAATGCCGACCAAGGTCGCGGCCTGGAACAGCCACAAACCCCAGCGGGCTTTGCGGTGCCGCGCGGGCAGGTTGGGCTCGAAGAGCACGTCCCCGTGGTTCATCGGTACTCCTCCCGAAAGCGGGCGACGATCCGTTGGCTCAGGCTGTTGAGGGCCAGGGTGATGAAGAACAGCACCAGGCCGATAGCGAAGATGCTGTTGTAGTCAATGGAGTCGTAACTCAGGTCCCCGCCGCTGATGCGCACGATGTGGCCGGTCATGGTTTCGGCGGCCTTGAACGGGTTGAACGTGAGGTTGGGGCCCGCGCCCGCGGCCAGCGCGACGATCATGGTCTCGCCGATGGCCCGGGAGATGGCCACGATAAACGCGGCCGCGAGGCCCGAAAACGCGGCCGGGACCACAACCTGGAGCGCGGTCTCGAGCTTGGTCGCGCCCAGGGCGTACGCGGCTTCGCGCAGCGACCGGGGGACCGCGCGCAGCGCGTCCTCGCTCATGGAGGCGACCAAAGGCGTGACCAGAATGCCCACCACAATGCCGGCCGAGGCCATGTTGTAGACGTCCACCACGTCGGGGCCGAGAAGCCGGCGCAGAAGCGGCGTGACAAAGGTCAAGGCAAAGTAGCCATACACCACGGTCGGAATGCCAGCCAGGATCTCAAGCAGCGGCTTGAGGATGCTGTTGACCCGCGGGGACGCATATTCACTTAGGTAAATCGCGATGCTCAGGCCCAGGGGGAGCGCGACCAACATCGCGATCAGACTTACGATAAACGTCGCGTTGACCAGAGGAAGAATGCCGAATTCGCCCGTTTGCGGGACCCACCGGGTGCCGGTGAAGAATTCCCAGAGGGATACCCGGTCTTCGAGGAAGATCTCCACCCCTGCGTGGTGAGGGGCGGGCGTGGTGCCGCGGTAACCCCGTTGCACCGTGAGCTCGGTGACGGTCGCGGCTTCGACCTTCATGATCTCGTCATCCACGCGAATCACCGCCCCCGGGGGGACGTCCCGGCCTTCGGGCCGCACGGGCAGCCGCACGTCTTGCGGGCTCACGTCCGCGGCCAAGGGCTTGTTGGTGTCTTCCCACAGGGGATGGGTGAAGAAGGCCCACGCGCCCTTGAAGAGCTCGTACACAATCCCGATGGTGATCAGGATGGAGAACAGGCCGCTGAGAAAGAGCACGGCTTGGATCAAGGCCTCGCGCGGCCGGGGGCGACGGCGCAGGTCAATGGGCCGAGAGCGCGTTGGGGTCATCCCGTCCTCCTTCCAACAACGGAAAGGGATGCGACCGGTGGGGCCGCATCCCCTGGGTTTAAGGCGTTGGGACTTCGAAACCCATGGCTTTGAGCCAGTTGGCCTTTGCCTGATTGAGGGCTTGCAGGCTGGCCGGGAAGTAACCCACGTCTTCGATCTCTTCGTTGACGTGGGTGAGGTAAAAGTTGATGAACGCGGCGACTTGGGGTTTGGCCCGCATGATGCTGGGCGCGGAGTAGATGAACAGCGGTCGGGATAAAGGATATTCGCCGCTTTCCGCGGTCTCTGCAGTGGGTTCTACGCCGTTGATGGGGACCGCGCGCACTTTGTCGAGGTTGTGCTGGTAATACGCGAAGCCGAAATAACCAATGCCGTAGGGCGAGCCGGCCACACCTTGCACCAACACGTTGTCGTCTTCAGACAGGTTGAGGTTCGCCGCGTTGAGCAGGGGGGCTTCGTCTTTGTTGAAGACGTGTTCCACAAAAAAGTCAAAGGTGCCGCTATCGGTGCCCGGACTGAAGCGTTGGATGGGTTTATCCGGCCATTCGGGGCGGATGTCCTTCCAGGTGCGCGCGGTGGAGAAGGCTTGCGCGAGCTCTTCCATGGTCAGGTTGTCGACAAAGGTGTTTTGCCGCGAGACCACCACCGCGAGGGCGTCGGTCCCAACTCGGAACTCGATGGGCTCGCGGCCGATTTTGCGGCAATGTTCGACTTCGGTGGGCTTGATGGCCCGGGAGGCGTTCGCGATGTCGGTTTCGCCGCCGACGCAGAATCGCTCAAACCCCGCGCCACTGCCGATGGAGTCGACGGTGATCTGGCCGCGAAAGCCTTCGTCTTGAAACCGTTCGGCCATGCGTTCGCTCAAGGGATAGACGGTGGACGAGCCCGCGGTGATGATGTTGCCTTCGTATTCCGCGGGGTCGACGGGCGGCAGCACGATCGCGCCGTCAACAATGGTGGCTTGTTGTTGAGTCCACGTTTGGGCCGCAACCGGCGGCGGTACGGTGTCGATGATAACCGGGGTCGCGATGAGCTTGCCGTGACACCCGGCCAACGCGAGCACGAGTCCGATAGCAAGGATGGAGAGCAACCCCCGGTAGGCCTTGGGCTTCATGAAGTGCACCTCCTCACGCGCGGGCCGCCTCGTTCGACCTTCGAGCCGTTCAACCCTCAAAATTGTAGCACAACGCGCGCCCACGGCGGGCACTCGGGGGTGCAGGCAAATCTTGCAGAAGCCCATGCCGCGGGCGGCGGAACCCGCGCGCACGATTCGCGGGCAGCGGAACCCGCGCCTTGGCCGCGGGCGGCTAAACCCGCCCGCTACAAATTCGCCGCCACATGC
>JAADEP010000160.1 GCA_013153335.1 Chloroflexota bacterium | reverse complement strand
AGGCCTACATCGCGGCCAAAGCGCGGCTTCTGGCCTTCCAAGGCCCTGAAGACTGGGCGATTTTGGGCTGGGATGACCCGAACGCGTGGGCTTTGCGCGAGCAAGTTCGCGGGCATTTGGCGGGGTTCGGCCTGACACCTCCGCCGGCCGGGGTTGCCGGGGTTTTTTTGCAGGACGGTTGGTTTTGGTGGCGTCCGGCTCGCGCTGGGCAGGAGGATGTGCCGCTGCTGGAGGAGGCGCACGTTCAGCTTCGGGGACGGCACAACCGGCTGAACGTCGCGGCCGCCCTGGCCGCGGCATACGTGCTCGGGCTGACGCGGGAACACATGCGGGCGGGCGTCGAGGGCTTTACCGGAGTTCCGCATCGTTTGGAATTGGTGCGGGTGCACCGCGGGGTTGCCTGGTACAATGATAGTATCGCGACCAGTCCGGCCCGCGTCTTGGCGGCTTTGGAGGCCTTCCCCGAGGAACCTATCGTGCTTTTGGCCGGCGGACGCGACAAACATTTGCCCTGGGACGAGCTCGCGCGCGCGATTCGACAGCGCGTACACGCGCTTATCGTGTTTGGCGAAGCCGCGGACCTGATCCGCGGGGCCGTGGAAGCGGCTCCTGGGCCTGGGCCCAAACATTTGCTCCACGTTCCGGATTTGCAACAAGCCGTCGCCCAGGCCGCGCGGTTGGCCCCGCCCGGAAGCGTGGTATTGCTTTCGCCTGGATGCGCGAGTTTCGACCAATTTCGCAACTTTGAAGAACGAGGGGAGAAATTCCGCCAATGGGTACGCGCGCTTCCGTGAGAAAGATTCACGCGGCCTCCGACGTAAATGTCCAGACCCAAGAGCCCTGGTGGGTCGGGGTGGATTGGTTCTTCCTGCTGTTGATTTTGGCGCTGCTGATTGAGGGCCTGATTGCGGTGTATTCAACGTCGGTCGCGTTCGCGGTCACCCGGACGGACAAGCCTGAGACGTACTTTATCAAACGCCAGCTGTTCTTCGCGGTGGTAGGCTTGGTCGGCATGTTGACGACGTGGCGCATTGGCTACGAGCCTCTGAAGCGGCACCCGCGTCTGGTTGTAGGCTTGGCCGCCGGCGTTTTGGGCGCGCTCCTGCTGCTTTTGATTCGCAACCGCTTATCAGGCGGGCCCGGGCGCACCTTGTTGGGCGCATCGCTGCAGCCGGCCGAGTTCGCCAAGGTGGTGCTGATTTTGTATCTGTCGGTCTGGCTCAACACCCGGCGGCGCCAGATCCGCGATTGGCGCTGGGAGCTGGCTTATGTCGGCGCGATTACGGGCGTGTTCGCGCTGTTGGTCTTGTTGCAGCCCGACCTGAGCGCGGCCCTGACCGTGTTCACGCTGGGCTTCATGATGCTCTTGCTCGCCGGCGCGCATCCCAAGCAGCTCATGTTCACCCTGGCCGTGGGGTTGGTGGTGATCGGCGTGGGGCTGCCTGCGCTGCGCTGGTTGTATCCTGTGGGCATACAGCGCATAACCGACTTTTGGATCTCGTTGATCGACCCGCTGCGTGTAGGCGGGCACATGCGCGAAGCCATGTGGGCCTTCTTGCGTGGGGGATGGTTCGGCGTCGGCATCGGGATGGGCAAAAGCAAGTTCTACTACCTTCCTCTGCCCCATACTGACAGCGTTTTCGCCGTGATCGGTGAGGAATGGGGCTTGGTGGGCGCGAGCGTGGTCTTGCTCACGTACGCGCTGTTCTTATGGCGCGGGTTGCAGATCGCGTCGCGCAGCCCCGATCCCATTGGTCAGTTGTTGGCTTCGGGTTTGGTGTTGTGGATCACGGGCGAGGCGGTGCTGAACATGGCGGGCATTGTGGGCCTGCTTCCCCAAGCGGGGAACGTGATGCCCTTTTTCAGCTATGGTGGGTCGAATTTGACCGCGGTGTTGACGTCTTTGGGGTTGGTCTTGCGGGTCGCGCAAGAGGCGCGGCTGCGAGAAGCGCGCTATCGAGGAGAGGGCCGTGCGATACTTGATCTGCGCGGGCGGAACCGGCGGCGGCGTGTATCCCGCGCTCGCGGTGCTGCAGCGACTGGACGCCATTGACCCGGACGCCGAGGTCCTGTGGGTCGGGGGCCGCGGCGGGATGGAGGAAGACCTGGTCCGGCGGGCCGGGGTGCGCTTTCAGGCCATCCCGGCGGCCGGGGTGCACGGGGTTGGCTGGCGTCGGTTGCCGAAAAATGTGTGGCGCCTCGTCCAGGGGTACCGCGCCGCGCGCGACGTGGTGCAGGCCTTTCAACCCCACGCCCTTTTCTTCACCGGGGGGTACGTCGCGGTGCCTGTGGCCCTGGCTGCGCGCGGGCGCCCTGTACTGCTGTATGTGCCTGACATCGAACCCGGCCTTGCCCTCAAGGTCCTGACCCCCCTCGCGCGCACCGTGGCCGTGACTGTGGAAGCCTCGCGCCAGTTTTTCTCCGCGCGCAAGCGCGTTGTGGTTACTGGCTATCCTTTGCGGCAGGAGATCACCGCCTGGATCGGGCAAAAAGCGCGCGCGCGGGAGCATCTGGTGCTGCCCGAGGACGAGCCGGTGGTCTTGGTCTTCGGCGGCAGTCGAGGCGCGCGTTCCATCAACCGGGCGCTGCTCCAGCACCTCCCGTCGTTGCTCGAGCGCACGCATATTCTGCACATCAGTGGGACGTTGGATTGGCCCCAGGTGCAAGCCCAGCGCGAAGACCTGCCGGCCGCGCTGCAGAGTCGGTATCATGTCTTCCCTTATCTGCATGGCGAAGCCATGGGCGCGGCTTTGGCTGCCGCGGATTTTGTGGTCTCGCGCGCCGGGGCCTCCACCTTGGGCGAATTCCCGGCCTTTGGGCTGCCCGCGATTCTGGTCCCCTACCCCTATGCTTGGCGTTATCAACAACGGAACGCCGCGTACTTGGCTGAGCGGGGCGCGGCCCGTATTTTGCCCGACGCGGCGTTGCCCGAGCGCCTGGCTTCGGAAGTATTCGCCCTGTTGGACGACGCGGAGCAGCGTGCACAAATGGCTGCAGCGATGCGTCGGCTTTATCGCCCCAACGCGGCCGAACGTATCGCGGAACTTCTATGGCAACAAGCAGGAGGGCGCGATGGTTAGCCTTATTTCCGTCTTTTGGACCCTGATCTTGCTGTTCGCGGTCATCGGCTTGATGCGCGGCTGGGCAAAGGAGCTCTTGGTCACCTTCAGCGTGTTCGTCGCGATCATGAGCATTGAATTGGTCCATAGTTACTTTTTGCCCCAACCGCCGGCCCAAAAGACCGACTTCCTTTGGCGCGCGGCCGTTGTCCTGGCTTTGGTCTTTTTCGG
>JAADEP010000109.1 GCA_013153335.1 Chloroflexota bacterium | reverse complement strand
GATTGATTGCGAGCAAAATCCCGCCGCCGAGGTAGCCCATCGCGTAGCCCAACGTGGAAACAATATCGACCTCATCCTCGCGCGCGATGTGGGGCAGGAGCGCGTCGTAGAAGACGTTGGCCGCGGCAAAGCCTACATTGCCGATGATGTAGAAGATCGAGGCTTTGAGCCAATCGCCGGTATAGACGAAATACAACAGCGCGGTGCCGAACATGCCCAGCAGGGCAAACGCGGTGAGAAAGTGCTTCTTGCGTCCTTTTTGGTCCGCGATGGCTCCGAGAACCGGGGTGAGTAGCGCGACGATGAGCAGAGCGGTTGACGCGGTATATCCCCAATACGCGGTGGTGCGGGTATCGCCTAGAACGGGCGCGGCGATCGCGTGGTAATACACGGGCAACACCGCGACCATCACCGTCGTGGCGAACGCGGAGTTCGCCCAGTCGTACATGACCCAGCCCCAGATCGCCTTCCGTCGTTCCGGGGGGAAACGGAACAAATCCAACCAGCGCATACGCTCCTCCTGCGCAGGATCCTTCGCCGAACACGCGGCGCTCTTTTGGTTATAACCCGCCTTCGGCGCGAAGGTTCCGGTGAAAACCGAAGACGGGCGTATCCATACTTGGGTATCCCAACAAAGCGGGCTTTATGCCTTGGCTGGAACTGCGCGAAGCCCGCGTTGCGTTCTGGTTTGTTGGGCTTCGATGATTGGCCAAACCCGCGGCAAAGACTTCCCTTGGCCTCGGGTTTTCGGTATAATGTAGCCCCGCCTGGGCACAGCGGTCAGGCGGCTTTCTTTATTCCTAATGGTTGAGGGGAAGACGATGAGCGTAACGTACTTGACACCCGAGGGCTATCGCCGATTGCGTGAGGAATTGGAGTATTTGCGCACGGTGAAACGCCAGGAAATCGCCCAGCGCCTGCACGAGGCCTTGGCCGAAGGGGGTGAGCTGATCGAGAATATGGAGTATGAAGCAGCCAAGCAGGAGCAGGCCTTTGTAGAAGGACGTATCCAGGAGTTGGAGCATTTGTTGGCCAAGGCCAAGGTCATCCAGCGGCCCGTCCAAGCTGAGGTTGTTGAGGTCGGTTCGCAGGTGACCATCCAGGATGTGGACGGCGGTCCTGAGGAAACCTACACCATCGTAGGGCCTGCGGAAGCCAATCCGGCGCGCGGGTTTATTTCGAACGAATCCCCCTTGGGGCGGGCTTTGCTCGGCCATCGCGTGGGCGACGTGGTCGAGGTCGAAGCTCCCGCAGGGCGCTTTCGCGTGCGCATCCTCAAGATCGCCTAACCCCACGATTGGGCCTGTGATACGAAACACGCCGGGGTCACCTCTTCCCCGGCGTGTTCCGTTTCCCTGCGGCAAAATGCTCGAACGCGGATCGGTCGCGGTCGCGCGCTGGGACATCCCCCGCCGCGTTCCGCCCCGCCTGCTCGCGGAGCCTTACATGCGTTCCAAAATGTAGCGAACAGCTTCTCCAACGGTGGTGATGTTTTGCGCGTCTTCGTCCGAAATTTCGGCATCAAACTCTTCCTCTAATGCCATAATAAGCTCAACCAAATCCAGGGAATCCGCCTCCAGGTCCTCTCGAAAGTCCGCGTCCATGGTGATTTCGTCTTCGTCAACCCCCAACACCTCCGCGATGATCGCCCGAACACGCTCAAAGACTTCTTGTTCAGTGGCCATAGGTTGCCCTCCTATAACGGCGCGAGATTTTGTCCCAATTGTATCACAGCCTTTGGATGTGGTAAGATCCCTCCGCAGGCTGCGCCGGACTCGCAAACAAGGAAACACTCGGGAATGAAAAAAGTTACGCCCACGGAGCAACGCAAGGACGAACATCTCCGGATCAACTTGGAGCGCGATGTGCGTTCTGGATTGCGCTCGGGCTTTGAGCGTTATGCCTTTTTGCACCAAGCCCTTCCCGAAATCAACCTCGACGAGGTCGATACCCGGCTCACCCTCTTTGGCCGTTCGCTGCGCGCGCCGTTGCTCATTTCGGCCATGACAGGGGGCACGCCCGAGGCCGCGCGCATCAATCAACGCTTAGCCGAGGCTGCTCAGGCTCTGGGCCTCGCGATGGGGGTGGGCTCGCAGCGAGTGGCCTTAGAAAATCCCACGCTCGCGAGCACGTTCCAGGTACGGCGTTACGCGCCCGACATCCTCCTTTTCGCGAACTTGGGCGCGGTCCAGCTCAACTATGGGTATACCGTCGACCACTGCCGTCGCGCGGTCGAGATGATCCAGGCCGACGCGCTGGTGCTGCACCTCAACCCTTTGCAAGAGGCTCTTCAGCCCGAAGGCGACACTCGTTTCGCGGGGTTGCTGCGCAAAATTGAAGCTGTGGTGCGCGGGCTCGACGTGCCCGTAATCGTCAAAGAGGTCGGATGGGGCATAAGCCCTCAAGTGGCGCGCCAGCTCGCGGAGGTTGGCGTCGCGGCCATTGACGTCGCGGGCGCGGGCGGCACGTCGTGGAGCCAGGTCGAGATGCATCGGGCGCGCACCCAGTTTCACGCGCAGGTCGCGGCCGCGTTTGTGGATTGGGGCATTCCGACCGCGGAGAGCCTGCGCTATGTGCGCCAGGCCGCGCCCGGAGTGTTGGTCTTCGCGTCCGGCGGCTTGCGCACCGGCATTGACGTGGCCAAGGCCATTGCGATGGGCGCGACCTTGGCCGGCTTCGCGGGCCCCCTGCTTCGGGCCGCGAGCCACTCGACCCAGGCCGTTCTCGAAACCTTGCAAGTGATCCACCAACAACTGCGCGTCGCCATGTTCGCGGTGGCCGCGCGCGATCTCGACGCGCTCCGCCGGACTCCGCTCGTGCGGCGTGAGCGTTGGGACGAGGGGTTGTCGCCATGAACCATCGGGATCGCATTGCGCCGTACCAGGCGCGCTTCCTGCCGCCGTTAGAGGCTTGGATGCAGGCCCAGGTCGACCGCTTCGCGGACACGCCCGAATTGCGCGATATGCTCGCGTATCATATGGGCTGGATCGGGCCCGACGCGGGGCCGCGGGCGCGCGGCAAACGCATCCGGCCTTTGCTTTTGCTCTTGGTGAACCAGGCCGTTGGAGGCACGTGGGAACACGCGCTCCCTGCGGCCGCCGCGGTCGAGTTCATCCACAACTTCTCGTTGTTGCACGATGACATCCAGGATAACAGCCCGACCCGTCGCGGACGGCCTACGGTGTGGGCGCGCTGGGGCGTCGCACAAGCCATCAACGCAGGCGACGCGATGTTCTCCCTGGCCTTCCGGGTTTTGGACGCGTTGCGCGAGCATCATCCCGCGGACACGGTGCTCGATTTGCATCGGACCCTGGCCGACGCGTGCATGGCCTTGACCCAGGG
>JAADEP010000169.1 GCA_013153335.1 Chloroflexota bacterium | reverse complement strand
TGGGCACCAGGGTCACTTGCGGCCAAGGTTGAGGTTCGGTCATGCGTCCTCCGGTGCGTTATCGGCCATCCCAAAAGGTCACCAAACCCGCCTCGCGCAGCGAAACATAACGCCCCGCACCAAAAATGATGTGGTCTAGCACCGCGATGTCAAGGGTCTCGCCCGCGGCGACGATCTGCCGCGTGAGCGCGATGTCGTCAGGGCTGGGTGTTGGGTCACCGCTGGGATGGTTATGGGTCAACAAAATCGCGGTCGCGTTTTGCCGCACGGCCTCGCGAAACACTTCGGCCACGCGCACTTGCGCGCTGTTGACCGAGCCCCGGACTACGTCGCGTACATCCAAGACGTGGTTGCGCGTGTTGAGCAAAAGCACACGCAGGTGCTCTTGCTCGAGCGCGGCCATCTCGGTCATCAGCATCTCGGCCACGTCTTGCGGGCTGTGGATCGCAGGCCGCTCTTGCCACTGAGCCCGGCGTAGACGTTGGGCCAATTCCAACGCGGCCTTGATTTGGGTGCTTTTGGCCAACCCCATACCGGGGATGGCTTGCAGCGCGCTCAAAGGTGCCCGATGGAGCCCGGTGAGGCCACCGAACTCGCGCAACAAGCGTTGCGCGAGGGCTACGGCATGCTCGCCTGGGCGGCCTGTGCGCAGCAAGATGGCCAGGAGCTCGGCCGTAGTCAGGCTCTGGGGCCCGAGCCGGGCCAAGCGTTCTCGGGGGCGGTCGGTCTGGTCCCAATCTCGAATGCGATACCCACCGCTCATTCGCCTTCGCACCCAAGCTTCGGTTTCAGGGATCTCTCACGTGCATCGGCAGGTTCGCCTCAACCTTGAGAACCGCGAGTTTTGACTCCAGGGCGCACGTCCACCGTTGCTTTATAGACATCAAAGCCAGCGCTCTGGCCAACCTCGTACCTGCTGCGTCACGATTTGCCTACGCAATCCTCGGGCGGCTCGCCCAAACGGGCTTTTTCTTCTTCAATGATTTTCGGGTCAAGCTTGCGGAACAGCGGTTTGGGCTTGCGCAAAGCCTGGCCCGGCGGCAACGCGCTCGGTTCCCACCGACCGGTCGCGGGGCTTGGGTCGTACCGCAAGACCTCATGAGTTCCGAGGGCATCTTCGACCGTTTCGGTGTATTGCCGGCCAAAGATGGGCGCTTCGTAGCCCAAATATTGATGAAGCCGCTCGCTCGTGAAGGGTAAGTACGGCGCGAAGAGGGTTTTGAGGTTGTCGATCGCACGAAGCGCGGTGTAGATGATGGTGCCCGCGTCCTGCCGGTCTTCTTTGATCCGTTGCCAGGGTGCGCGGCGCTCCAGGTATTTGTTGACTTGCGCGGCCAAACGCATGGCCTCTTGCAAGCCTGCGCGCAAGCGCACGTGTTCGAGGTGGTCGCCCACGGTCTGAAACCCGCGCTCGATCTCTTCGAGCAGCGCGATGTCAAGGTCGGCCAGCGGACCGGGTTCGGGTACATGGCCCCAGTGTTTGTAGGCGAAAGAAAGGACCCGGTGCGCCAAGTTGCCCCAAGTGGCCACCAGTTCGTCGTTGTTGCGGCGCAAGAAGTCTTCCCAATACCAATCCGTATCTTTGGTTTCGGGCATGATGGCTGTGAGGTAATAGCGCAAGGGGTCGGGATCATAGCGCTCCAGCAAATCGAGCCCCCACAAGGCCCAGTTGCGGCTCCCTGAGAATTTACACCCTTCTAAATTGAGAAATTGATTCGCAGGGACGTCGTATGGGAGTACCAAGCGATGGCCGCGGTCTTGACCCAGAAAGATCCGCTCGAACGCGGTCCCTGAACCAATGAGCTCGGCCGGCCACATAAGGGTGTGGAAGGGGATGTTGTCTTTACCGATGAAGTAATACGTCCGGGCCTCGGGGTTGAACCACCAGTGTTGCCAAGCGTCGGGTTGGCCGGTGAGAGTGCTCCATTCCACCGCGGCCGAGAGGTAGCCGATCACGGCCTCAAACCAAACATAAAGCACCTTGTGCTCCCACCCCGGTAAGGGGATGGGGATGCCCCAATCCAAATCCCGGCTGATGGGCCGGGGTTTAAGCCCCTCGGTTTGGATGAAGCTGATGGATTGCCGCACCACGGGAGGGCGCCAGCGCTCCTGGTTGCGACGGAGGAAGTCCAAGAGCTCAGGCTCGAGCTTGGGCAAGTCGAGGTAGAAGTGCTCAGTATCGCGTAATTCCGGCGTGGACCCATCAAGTTTGGAGCGTGGGTTGATAAGCTTGGTCGGGTCAAGCAAGTTCCCGCAACGGTCGCATTGGTCGCTGCGGGCGTGCTCATAGCCGCAAATGTAGCATGTCCCCTCGACGTAACGATCGGGCAAAAAGCGACCCAGGGTCGGCGAGTACCATTGCTTGGCCTTTTGAGTGAAAAGGTAGCCGTTTTCGTAAAGCGCGAGAAAAATAGACTGGGAAACCCGAAAGTGGTTCTCGGTGTGCGTCGAAGTGAAGAGGTCATACGCCAGGCCGAACTTTTGGAACAGCTCGAGGAACGAGCGATGGTACCGGCGATAGATCACCTCGGGCGGTACCCCTTCCTTATCCGCGCGCACCGTGATGGGCGTGCCGTGGGCGTCGGATCCGGACACCATAAGCATATGACGCCCGCGCAGGCGCTGATAGCGGGAAAAGATATCCGCGGGCAAATACGCGCCGACCAAATTCCCCGCGTGAATGAGCGCGTTCGCATAAGGCCAAGCCACCCCGGCCAGGACGTACTCGCTCATAGATCGCCTCCGAGTCAAGCCTGGATAAACGAATTATAACATTAGGCTGGTGGGGTGGTTGAAAGTCGCGTTCTACCGGGTGCAGGCAAATCTCGTAGAAGTGAGAAATAAAACAAGAGCTAACCGCAGCGGATGATGCTCGCCCAACACGGGATTTCGCCTCCAGAAACCACGACTCGCGTCCTTGGACCCGCTTTGGAATAACATGCGCCATGGGAAATGACGAGCGAGAAGGCGGCGCTCAAGGTCTGACCTGCCTGGCTCAACGGCGATAGCCCCCTTCGCCTCCTCCTCGCCGGTTTGGCCATTTCGGCAAATTTGCCCGCCAGCGCAGCGCAGAGTGTATTTCAGTTTGGTAGGTGTGTGAGCCGATAGCGAAGGCGAAGAAGGGAGGGTTCGGTAGGTATCGGGCCGTGCAGGAAAGGCACCCGAACCTGGAGCCAATCGCCCGGGTCGTGCCGGGAATGTCTCCCAGCGCGCAGTGACGGTTGCATCGGCGGCGATTCCACGGTCGCCTTTAGCCCCGGTCGAGTACACCACCGGTCACCTCTCGGTTCCACACCACCTGCAACCCTTTGACCATGTGCTGCGCCCCCAAAGGCGACCCTTGCCGCCGTTGCCCTTTCATCCGCTG
>JAADEP010000180.1 GCA_013153335.1 Chloroflexota bacterium | reverse complement strand
TTGTGGTCGCGGCCTTTGCCATGTTGCTGTATGCGATTTTCTACAACCAATCCTTCTGGAACCTCGGCCTGTGGGCTGTGTTCCTGCTGGGAACGTTGGGCTACGCGGCTGTGGGCACGCTTTTGGCCACCATGACGGTGCAAACCCAAGCTCGGGACCTCCTGCTATCCATTCTGCTATTGCCCTTGATTTTGCCCCTGCTGATGGCCGTGGTGCGCAGCAGCATGGGCTTCTTGCAAGGCCTTCCCTTTGAGGAGTTCGCGCAAGCGTTCCACTTGATTGTTGGCATCGATATGCTATATCTCGCGGCCGGGTATTTGCTCTTCGATTTCGTCGTGAGCGAGTAAGGCCGGGTCCGAGTCCCATCCCTCCAAGCGCGGCCAACCTGCCTGCTCTGGGGTCGTTACTCCTCGGCTGCGAAGTGAACCCGCAGCACGCGCAAAGGCGGTTCGGTGCCTTGTTCCGGGCCCCACGCGGGGAGCGCGCGAAGCAGGTCGATGCCCTGCACGACGCGGCCAAAGCGGGGATACGCGGAGGCCGCTTCCGCGGGCCACGCTTCGAGGGTGATGAAGAAGCGCCCATCCGCCATGCCGGGGCTCACGAGGTCGAGGGCGGCCCAGCCCGGCCCATCGAGGGCGATGGCTGGCTGCGGCAGCACGGGGAACAGAAAGCCGGCGTGGCCGTAGCCCGTGCCCGAAGGATCGCCCAAGTAGACCGCTTTGCCCGGCACTACCCGGTATACCGGCGTGTGGTCATACCAACCTGCTCGGGTCAATGCGACAAAGCTGCTGACCGCGTCGATATTTTGCTCTGGTAGCAAAGCCAGGGCGATGCGGCCGCGGTTGGTTTCGAGATAGGCCATGCGGGGCGCCTGTTTAGGGTCCAGGCGCGGGGGGCAGGTGCGAAACATGCGCGCGCTTAAGGCTTCGAGCGCGATCACGGACCGCAGCGCAGCCTCGTCTTGCGGCCCGGTGTAAAGCTCGCCGTTGAGAAAGAGGATGGGCACGCTCGCGAGCCCCGCGGCCCGGCCGCGTTCCCACGCGGTTTGGGCCAGGCGCACCAGCGCGTCCGAGGTCGCATCGCGGCGCAACCGTTCGGGGTCCAGGCCGAGGTCTTGGGCTACATCCATGGCCCAACGCAAAAACGCCTCGGGCGTGAGCTCGCGCCATTCCTCGAGGCGTTGAACCAGCGCGTCGTGCATGGGCCAGAACGCGCCCTGTTGCGCGGCCGCTTCCGCAATTTGCACCGCGAGCAGGGCTTTGTCATGGACCGCCGCGAGGGGATACGCGCGGAAGACCCACGCGAGCTCGTGAGGCCGCTCGGCTCGCAAACGTTCAAGCCTTTGCGCCATGCTCGCGTACGCCGGGCTTTGGAAGTCGCCGTACACGATGATCCACACGGCCGCGTTGGCATCGCCGCGGAAGTGGTCGGTCGGCAGCAGCGGCCCTTTTTCTTGGCGTTGCGGCGGCGCGAGGATTTGACAAGGCACCTGGGAAGGCGTTGCGAGCGCGCGCGTGGGCGTCGGTTGCGAGATGACTGGCTGGCTCGGAGGGGGCGGCGGGGTCGACGAAGGGACGCCGCGCGCGCGGCACCCGGCCAGCCCCAAGATGAGCAACCCGAGCCAGATGCTCCAACCCGCCCTGCGCGCGAGCCTATGCCAGGTGCTCATGAGGCGTTGCCCGCGTCTTCGGCCCGTTGGCGCAGCGCGTCTTCCAGCGCCTGGCGCACCGCTTGGGGATTCGCGCGCCCGCGGGCCCGGCGCATCACCTGGCCAAAGAGCCAGTTGATGACCGAGGTTTTGCCCGCCAAATACTTGGCCACTTCTTGAGGATGGGCCTCGAGGACTTCGTTGACCCAGGCTTGGATTTGATCCGCGTCGCTGATCTGCCGCAAGCCCCGAGCCTCGATAATGCGCTCGGGGGATTGCCCGGTTTCGAACATTTCCGCGAGCACCTTTTGCCCGGTGTTCTTGTTGATTTCGCCTCGGTGGATGGCGCGCAGCAGGTCGGCCAGGGCCTGGGCGTCAAAAGGCAGTTCGGTAATGCGCTTTCCGTGTTGGTTGAGCCACCGGAAGACCTCACCCAGCACCCAATTGGCCACCATTTTGGCTGGCACTTGGTGTTGGGCCGCGGCCAGCACGGCTTCGTAGAAGTCCGCCACGTCTTTTTCCGCGGTCAGCAGATTCGCGTCATAATCCGAAAGCCCGTACTGCTCTCGAAAGCGACGATAGCGCGCCCAGGGCATCTCGGGCAGATCCTGACGGACGCGATCGAGCCACGCGTCCTCAATGAGCAGGGGCGGGAGGTCGGGTTCGGGGAAGTAGCGGTAGTCGTGGGCTTCTTCCTTGCTCCGTTGCGGGACGGTCTGGCGTCGGGCCTCATCCCAGCCCAGGGTTTGTTGTTCAATGCGCCCACCTTGCTCAAGCACCCGGATTTGGCGCTGAATTTCATAAGCCACGCTTTCTTCCAAAGCCCGGAAGCTGTTGAGGTTTTTGATTTCCACCCGCGTTCCCAAAGCGGTGCTCCCAACCGGGCGTACGGACACGTTGGCCTCGAAGCGAATCACGCCTTTTTGCATATCGCCTGAATTGACCCCCAAATAGCGCAGCAGCTGCCGCAACGCGGTGGCATACGCCCGGACTTCTTCCACCGAATGCATGTCGGGCTCGGAGACGATTTCCAACAACGGCACACCGGCCCGGTTGAGGTCGACCAACGAGTAGCGCTCGCCGTTCCGCTCCACGTGGGTTAGCTTGCCGGTGTCTTCCTCCAGATGGACGCGGCGGATGCGTACTGCACGTTCGCCTTGGGAGGTGCGGATCACCAGCCGGCCCTGGGTCGCGAGCGGCAGTTCGTATTGGGAAATTTGGTACCCCTTGGGCAGGTCGGGGTAGAAGTAATTCTTGCGTGCAAACACACTCTGGCGGTGAATGTCGCATTGGAGCGCGAGCGCGACGCGGAGCGCGTATTCCACCGCGCGTTCGTTGATGACAGGCAGCGTGCCGGGCATCCCTGCGCACACTTCGCATACCGCAGTGTTGGGCTCTGCGGTCGTGAGGTCGACGACCGGGCAGCCACAAAACATCTTGGAGCGGGTCTGGAGTTCCGCGTGCACTTCCAGGCCGATGACGGGTTCATAAGCGGGCATGGTTCCGCCTCGCACAAGAAGGGATGAACATCCGAATTATACCCGCACAACTGCGTGGATGCATGGGTTTGGGCCGCGTATTCGCATCACGAGGCCGATTCGTCCAGCTCGTCCTTGGCGGGCTGAGCAGGTGAAGCTGCTTGGGCCTTGATAGCTTCGGCCCTGCGGATGAGGTCTTGTGCGGCCGCACGATGGGTCTCGGTATCGCCACCGAGCATCGCGGCCAGCTCGTG
>JAADEP010000121.1 GCA_013153335.1 Chloroflexota bacterium | reverse complement strand
GCCTACCCGCTCGTGCCGCTGTGGGATTGGAGCCAGGCTTGCACGTAGGCCAGGGCTTCGTCGCGGGTGCGCACGCGGCCTTCGACCTGGGCGGCGCGTAGTTCGCGTAAGAGTTGGCCAATATGAGGCCCTGGTTTCAGGCCCATTGCACGCAAATCATGCCCGGTCAGCAGCGGGGGAAGGCCGCGAGCTTGGCGAAGGTACAGGTCAAGCCGCGCGCGTTGGTCCTGCGGCAAGGCCAACGCAACGGCCGCGATCGCGTGTTCTGGGTAGCGATCCAAAAACAGCGCGAGGGCCCCTGGACGCATTTCTTGCCAACGCGTCCGATTCCGCCAGAGCTCGGCCGCGGCCTGGGTGATGTCTCGCAATCGGCCAGGGCACGCGAGCCGATGGCACAAGCGTTGAAGCGTGTCTTCGGGTAGGGTTAGCCACCAGAGCGCATACCCTATCAGGCGTCGGTCCTCGGCCTTGGGGAGCCCCCATGCTCGTCCTGCGCCGCGGTCCCAGATCTCCGGAATCGAGCGCAGGCGTCGCAGCGTATCCGCGTCCGTAGGCAATCCCGGCCCTACGCGCGTGGCGACGCCATCCATGCCTAGTTGCGCAATGGGCTCGGCAGGTTTGGTTTCATCCAAGATTCGATCCAATTCGTGGCGGATGCGATCGCCCGAAACGCGATCAAGGTACCGTAACCCTTCGGCGATTTGGGCCTGGGTCTCGGGGTCCCATGTCATGGCGTAGCGCCGCAAATAGCGCGCCCCGCGGAACAATCGGGTAGGATCGTCTCGAAAGGAGAACGGATGCAGCGCGCGCAGACGTCGCTGGCGTAGGTCGTCTTGTCCGTGGAAGGGGTCGAGAAGGGCTTGGGGCCCCGAGGGAGATAGTGGAAGCGCCATCGCGTTGATGGTGAAATCGCGGCGATAGAGGTCGCTAAGGAGCGAGCCTGGCTGCACCTGGGGAAGCGCTGCGGGTTGGGGATAGCGTTCCCGCCGGGCGGTGACCAGGTCGATGTGATCGGGCCAGGCGTTGGCCTCGTGCTGGGGTACGCCGAGGCGTTGGGCCAGCCGCGAACGCGAAGGCAGATACCACGTAGCTGTGCCAAACGCGCGGTGCACCTGCACGCGGCCTCCCAGCTGGCGCTGGATTGCCTGCGCGATAACCGGCGCGGTCCATACCCCATGGCGGCCTTGAAAGACCACATCCATATCAAGGCTTGGGTGGCCAAGGAGCCAGTCCCGTACCAGGCCACCGACCAGGTACGCATGCCACCCGCGCTTTTCGGCTTGCTCGACCAGCTCGCGCAAGAGCCGCATCCGCGCGGGCGACAACGCGGACCGGACGTCAGGTTGTGCTCGTTGGTCGTGCGTCGGCGCGTCTGGGGTGCCCATACGTCAATCCGTGGATGGGGCCCAACGACGGCGGCGATAAAACCATACTATCAACCACACCGCGAGCATGGCCAACGGCCCGGCCAATACTGCCAACGAAATCCAGATATACTGGCGCCAATCCGGTGGATACCATTCCACTTGAACCGGACGAGGGTCCTCGATGGCCAGGCGGCGATAGACCCGCTGCACAAAGGCCGGGTCAGCCTCCACCGGGACCAATTCGCGAGCTAACCAGCGCTCGAGTTGTTCGATCTCCGTGGCGCTTGGAGCCTTGCGCTTGCGCATAGGTCCTCCCGGTGGTTCGGAGAGATGAGGGCGGGGCGTGCGGTCATGTGAGCGCGACATCCGCGGGGCAGGCGACCAGGCCAACGGCATCGGGGCCCAAGTGGACCGTGAGGGCCAGCGAGATCGGGCCTTGGATCAGTTCAACCACGTGAAAACGTTCTTGCACCCGTTGGGCCAGCTCCCGGGCCCAATCGGACGCGCGGGCATGCATCACGCCCAGGTGTAGCGGAGTATCGCCGTAGCGTTTTTGCAGCCAATCCAACAGCCAGCGCGTCGCGCGTTTCCGGGTGCGTACTTTGTCCACAATCGGCAGCATGCCATCCCGCAGCTCGATGATGGGATGGATGCGAAGCATGCTCGCGAAAAACGACTGCGGGCCGCTGATTCGCCCTCCTAAGCGCGCGAATTCGAGGTTGCTCAGGGTTAGCGCGATGCCGATACGTTCGCGCATCGTTTCCAGGTGCGCGAGCATACGGTCCAGCGACCAGCCGCGTTCACGCGCAATCGCAGCTGCACGGGCCAAGAACCCCATCATCAACGAACCGCCTTTGGAGTCAAAGGGGACGATGTGAAAGCGGTCTTGCAATTCCCGCGCAGCCAGGGTCGCGGATTGAAACGTGCCGGACAGCTTGCTGGTGACGTGAATCGAAAGGATGGTATCCCCGGGTTGGGCGATGCGCTCATAAAAGGCCTTGAATTGCCCTGGCGACGGTTGGGACGTCCGCGGGATTTGCTGATGCTCCTCAATCCAGCGGAAGAAGTCCTCTCGGGTGATACTCTGACCATCGTCTGGGACCACTTGATCGCCAAGGTGCAGATTAATAGGGATGACGTGGATTTGGTACTGTTCCTTCCACGCTTCGGGCATGTCGCCCACGCTGTCCATGACAATGTGCAGAGCCATTCAACACCTCCGGCGCGGGCCTCAAGAGGCCGAGCGCGAGTCTGCATGTTCCTCGTCTTCCATCTCTTGCAGAAGGCGGCGCAGCGCGACCAGAGTGCGATGATAAAGGCTTTTGATCGCGCCCTCGCTGCGGCCCATGATTTGGGCGATCTCCGCGTTCGACAGGCCTTCAACAAATTTGAGGATGAGCAATGTTTGCCGTTCGGCCGGGAGCCGCCGCAGCGCTTCGAGCAAGCGTTGGTTGGTTTCTTCCCGCAGCACTTGGTGCTCGGGCGGCAGGGAGGTATCCCGCAGGTTCCATACCAAATCCAGCGGGATGGCCGCGCGGCGTTGGCTATCGCGATGCCAGTTCGCGACGACGTTATGCGCAATGCGGTACAAGTACGCGGAGAACGGCAAACCTCGATCCTCGTAACGATGGATGTTGCGTAGCGCCCGATAAAACACGCGCGCGGTGAGGTCTTCGGCGTCGTGATGATTGGCCACCCGGTAGTAAATGTACGTGTAAATGCGCTGTACGTAACGGCGATAAAGCTCGCCGAAGGCCTCGCGATCGCCCGCGATGGCGCGAGCCAAAACCTCATCGTCAGGCCAGTCCTGCACGGCCGCCCTCCTGGAAGGCCGGGCATAGGCTATAACCCGGCAGAAGGATAAAAGTTACACGGACCGCTGTAGGTAGTATACCCCCGGCTCAGGCCGGGGTGGTTTGGCGATGCCGCCGCATCCCTTCGACCAAAACCTGACTGACTTCCGGCCGGGTGAACTCGGGTGGCAACATTTCCCCGCGGCGGAGCATCTCGCGCACCTGTGTACCTGACAGGTGCA
>JAADEP010000099.1 GCA_013153335.1 Chloroflexota bacterium | reverse complement strand
TCCCCCAGTTCCGCGTGGATGTGCAAGGGCGTAATCAGCCCCTGTTGAATGGCCTGGATGATGTCGCCGGCTTCGGCCAAGGCCGCTTCGCGCGCGTCCACCACGACCAGGGCCCGGCGTATGGTCTCCGGCGGGATTTCGGCCATCGCCGGGGTATACGAGCCAATACCATTGATATGTACGCCCGGCTTGAGGTCCTGGTCGCGGAAAACCGGCGTCGAGGATGTGGTCGCGGTGCAAATCACGTCCGCGTCGGCCACGGCTTGCTGCGGGGTTGCCGCAACGCGGATATCGGCCGGGATCGGCCCTTGCCCTGCGAGCTCGGCGGCCAGATCTTCGGCGCGCTTTCGGTCCAGATCATAGACCCAGACGCGCTCGATCGGTCGAACGGTGCAAACCGCCTCGATTTGCGTGCGCGCCTGGACCCCCGCGCCAAATACGGCCAGGACTCGGCTGTCGGTGCGGGCCAATACGTCGGTCGCGGCGCCGGACGCAGCCCCGGTTCGGATAGCCGTTAGCGTGCCGCCTTCTAACAGCCCCTGCACCTGGCCGGTTCGCGGGTCGAGCACCAAAACCCCGGCGTGGATCAACGGCAAGCCTTGCTCCGGGTTCCGCGCGTAGACCGTGACCGCTTTGAGGGTCAAGGCCTCTTCCTCGCCCGCGAGGTACGCGGGCATAAAGAGCGCGAGCCCCTCATGGGCCGGGATCTGCAAATGCGTGCGCAGCGGAACCTGGGCCTTTCCCGCGCTGTAGGCTGCGAACGCGTGTTTCATGGCTTCGATGGCCTGGGCCATGGGTAGCGCAGCCCGGACTTCTTCGCGGTTTAGGATGCGCACATACGTCATGCGTCCGTCTCCCCCGTAACTTCTTGCCAGATGCGCTTGAGGTAGAGCGCGTCTTCTTCGAGGATTGGGCTTTCGCTCAAGATGCGCCCTTGCGCGCCGATGTCCCGTAGGGCTTGGAACAGCGCGCGCACGTCGAAGTCCGCATCCGCAAAGGTGAGATGCTCTTTCTCGCCCTTGGGGCCATACGCAATGCCTGAAAGGTGAATGTGCAGCCGTTTGAGCGCATCTTCACCCAGAGCTTGCGCATAGCGCTCCAGGACGCGCATCCACTCTTCGTACGTGTTCATGCTCCCGTCTCCTGGGCGGGCATGGAGATGCGCGAAGTCTAAGCACGGTTCGACCCGACCCGGAAAGGCTCGACTCATGGCCAGCACATCCTCGAGCGAACCAATAACGCTGCCTTTGCCCATCGTCTCTGGGCGCAACACCACCCGTACCCCCTGCTGCTCAAGGATTCGAAGCACTTCTTCCAGCCGGAGCAGCACTTTAGGAAGCACGCGCTCCGGCGCCTGGCCGAAGTACGAGCCCGGGTGAAATACGATATCCGTTGCCCCGGCTTTCCATCCCCAGTACGCAGCATCGAGCAGGCGCTTTCGGGCCCGCGGCCATTCGTCCTCGTCCGCGTTGAGGTTGATAAAATAAGGCGCGTGTACACTCAGGGCGATGTTCGCCTTTTCCGCAGCCTTGCGGATCTGTTCCGCGGTCTTTTCGCTAATTCGCACCGAGCGCACCCAGCCCAATTCTAAAGCATTGAGCCCCAGCTCGGCCAGCCGTTTCACACCGCCCACCGTTCCCCCGCGGGGCGTAGATTTGGGGGAACCTACGGTGCCAAAGCGAAAGGACAGCGGCATCGTGGACCTCCTGTTGGGCCTAACGCCTTATTCTCACCGGGTATTTCCATCCGGCGCCGGGTTGGGCTTTGGCCCCTCTCCATGTTATACCAGGCTTTACGTTTTTGGAAAGGGCTACCTTCGCTCAGGAGGCTTGCAGCGCTTATGAACGCCATCCAGTTCCGGACCGCCCGCGCGGACGACTTAGATGCTTTGGTTCCGCTTTACCTGCGCGCCTACCGTGAGCACCCTGAATATGGAGATACGCGGCCGGACAAAGCCCGGCGCTATCTCCAGTGGTTGTGGCGGCATCACACCCTTTTCTTGATCGCCGAAGACGCACAGCAACGACCTGTGGGCTTTGTGGTCATGCACGCGAATTGGCAGGATACCACCGGGCAGCCCGTGGGCGAGATCCACGAGCTGGTGGTGGCGCCCGAACATTGGGGGCAGGGCGTGGGCAGTCGTTTGTTGCAAGCGGCCTTGGCCCACGCGCGCGATGCAGGGCGGACCCGGGCGGGCCTTTGGGTTGGCGAGCGCAATCTGCGGGCCCAGCGGTTCTATCAACGTCATGGCTTTCGGCCCGTACGGTGGGGATACTGGGTGCGCATGGAGCGCCCTTTGTTTGCCTCGGACGCCTCGTCAGGCACTTGACCGTTCACAAGGGCTCGCGCGGCGGTTCCCGGTCCGGTTGAGTTCCCCTTTTTCTGCGAAGAAACCCCACCCAAACACAAAACCGGGGCCGTGCATGGCCCCGGTTTGTGGCGAAGGACCCAAGGGGATGGCTATTGCACGACGAAGGTGGTGCTGCCGCTCAAGTCTACGCTCCCTGCCTCCTGCTTTCCTGCCCCCTGCTTTTCAGCAGTCGCCCTGCTCGGTCCGGGCCCGCACCTGGGCTAGGTGCTGCGCGTGCTTTTCCGCGTCGGGGTGGCCGATGGCCCGCTCGTAGTCCACGAGGATTTGCATCCATTCGGCCGCGCGAGCGCAATCGCCCAATTTTTCGTACGCCAGGCCCAGGTTCCAGGCGTGAATGCCCTCATTGCGTTTATCCCCAATCTCCCGGGCGATGGCCAGGGCCTGCTGGTAATGCTCGATGGCCTCCTCTACCCGGCCCAATGCCGCATACGCCAGCCCCAAGGCGCCCAGCCAGGCGCCCTCATTGCGCCGGTCGCCGATCTCCCGGGCAATGGCCAGGGCCTGCTGGTAATGCTCGATGGCCTCCTCCACCCGGCCCAAATCCGCATACGCATTCCCCAGGTTGCCCAGGCGGTTGCCTTCGCCCCGCCGGTCGCCGATCTCCCGGGCGATGGCCAAGGCCTGACGGTAATGCTCGATGGCGTCCTCCACCCGGCCCAATGCCGCATACGCCAGCCCCAAGGCGCCCAGGAGCGCCCCCTCCGCCCGTTTGTCGCCTAAGGCCCGGGCGGCCTGCAGGTAGGGGATGCGCTCCGCGGGCGTCGTGCGCAGGTCGAGCAGATAAATGAAATCCCAGCCGAAATCGCGCAACCACTGCTGGGCCGCGGGGTCGTCCCGAGTCCGCATCCAGGCCCACGCGGCCTGCAGGTGGGGCCACAGCACGTCGAAGCGGGCCAGGGCCTCTTGCACTCGGCCTTGCTTGTAGGCTGCATTGGCCTCGCTGGCCAGCGCGAGCGCGGTGTGGGCGTGGCGCGCGCGGGCCGCGTCGTCGGGCCGGGCCAGGTCCCGCAGCAGGTCGTGCAGGTGGTAAAGGCCGCT
>JAADEP010000200.1 GCA_013153335.1 Chloroflexota bacterium | reverse complement strand
CCAGGATGGCGATCACAACAATCGCAACGAGAACGAGAATCAACGCATACTCGACCAGACCTTGACCCTTAACACGCGGAGCGAACAACATTGGACACCTCCTGTCCTCTCTTGATGGTTTCAAGCCTAGTATACAAGCCGCCCTCGTTCTTGTCAAGGCTTTTAGGTGAGAATTCCATGAGAAATTACGCTTCTCCCTTGCCTCATACGCGAAGTATACCCCGCCGTACCAACCATTTTTTCGCCTCATAGGCCCAGAAGACCACCGTGCTCAACAACATTGCCGCAAGGAAGTCCTCCCCGCGCAAGGGCACGGTGTGGAAGAGCTTTTGCAGCCCGGGGATGTAAATCACCGCGAATTGGCCCACGAGCGTCAACAACACCGCGCCGATGAGAGCTGGGTTGCTGAAAATGCCCTGCTGGAACAGGCTGCGGCGGTAGGACCGCAAGGCCAACGCGTTCCCCATTTGCGAAAGGGTGAGCACCGTGAACAGGATGGTTTGCCACGCTTCATGCCCGGCCCGCCATGCGAGCCATCCCCCTAACAAAGTCACGAGACCCATGAGCGCGCCCACCCAAAGGGTGTCGCGTCCCAGGCCGCGGCCAAATACGCTCTCATCCGGCTTGTAAGGTGGCCGGCGCATGACGTCTTCCTCCGCCGGCTCGAGGGTCAGGGCCAGCCCAGGTAGGCCATCGGTAACCAAGTTGATCCACAGGATCTGCAGCGGCGTAAGGGGCAGGGGCATTCCCAAGAAGGGCGCGAGCAGCATGACCAGAATTTCCCCTGTGTTCGAGCTCAGCGTATATTGGATGAAGCGCCGCACGTTGTCGTAAATGACCCGTCCTTCTTCCACCGCGGCGACGATGGTCGCGAAGTTGTCATCCAACAGGATCATGTCCGCGGCTTCTTTGGCCACGTCCGTGCCTGAGATGCCCATCGCCACGCCGATGTCGGCTTTCTTGAGTGCGGGCGCGTCGTTGACCCCGTCGCCCGTCATCGCGACGATCTCGCCGTCGGTTTGGAGCGCTTCCACAATGCGAAGTTTGTGCTCGGGCGACACGCGCGCAAACACCCGCACGCGCTTGAGCTTTTCGCGCAAGGTCTCGTCGTCCATGGTCTCGAGTTGCGCGCCGGTAATGACTTCGTCGTTGTCCCCCTCGATAATGCCCAGGACCCGAGCAATAAAACGCGCGGTGAGGGGATGGTCCCCGGTGATCATGATGGGGCGAATCCCGGCTTGTTTGCACGTCGCGACCGCTTCGCGCGCTTCAGGGCGAGGCGGGTCGAGGATGCCGACCAGACCCAGGAAGACGAGGTCGTTCTCCGCGATGCGCTCGAGCTCCTCCGGCGCCGTGGGCAAAGGCTCAATGTCCAAACGCCGGGCCGCGACCCCCAGCACGCGCATCCCCTGAGCCGCGAACCGATCGTTGGCCGCCTGGATGCGTTCGCGCCAACTCTCGTCCAAAGGCAGCACCTGGCCCTGGAACCAAACCCGATTGGATCGCTCCAGCAACACGTCCACCGCGCCTTTGGTAAAGGCTACGTAGCGAGGCAGATCGCCGTTGTTCGCGATAAGCTCTTGTAGGGGCTTGGTCCAAGGATATCGAGCTGCGGCCTCGAGCTCTAGGCGGTGTACCGTGGTCATGCGCTTTCGTCGCGAGGTGAAAGGGACCTCCGCGACGCGAGGCAAGAGTTGTTCCAAGACAGGCTTCGCCAGCCCAACCTGCGCGGCCGCGAGCACGAGCGCGGCTTCGGTCGGGTCGCCCACTGCGGTGCACGTCTCTTGGTCTTCGCCGCGGGGCACCAACACCGCGTCGTTGCACAGCGCGGCTGCGAGCAGCAGCAGGCCCACATCGGGCGGCAGGGTGGACCAATCAGGCTCGGTGGGGCATTCCGCGCGCGCGCTGCGCTGACGCTCCAAAAGTTCGGTCATGCGCAAGGGCTCTTCATAGCCCGCCATGTCGAGCACCGCGACAGTCATGCGATTCTCGGTCAGCGTGCCCGTCTTGTCCGAACAAATCACCGTGATCGAGCCCAAGGTCTCGACCGCGGGCAGTTTGCGAATAAGGGCTTTGCGCCGCAACATGCGTTGCGCGCCCAGGGCCAACGCGATGGTGACCACCGCGGGCAGCCCTTCGGGCACCGCCGCGACGGCCATACTGATGGCCGTCAAGAACATGGTCTCAAGGTCCTCGCCCCGCATCACGCCCAGGGTGAACACCACAACCACGATGACCAGCGCGGCCCAGGCCAACCCCTTGCTCAATTGCGCCAAACGACGCTGCAAGGGGGTTGGCTCGCGCTCCACCGATTGCAGCATGGCCGCGATGCGCCCCAGCTCGGTGCTCATGCCCGTGGCCACAACCACGGCCTTACCGCGGCCAAAGATGACCGCGGTGCCCATATAAACCATATTGCGCCGGTCCCCAAGGGGAAGGTTGGGCACGTCCAAAGGGTCGCTAATCTTTTCCACCGGCTCGGACTCGCCTGTGAGCGCGGCTTCTTGCGTGCGCAAGTTCACGCTCTCAATGACTCGCGCGTCCGCCGGCACGGTCATGCCGGCTTCCAAGAAAATAATATCCCCGGGCACCAATTGCACCGCGGGGATCTCTTTCACTTGCCCATCCCGCAAAACTTTCACCACGGGCACGGCCAAGCGCTTCAGCGCGGCGATGGCTTTTTCCGCGCGATATTCTTGCGAGAAACCCAACGCCGCGTTGAGAATCACGATGATCATAATGGCGATGGCTTCTTTGTAATCTCCGAGGAAGGCGGAAATACCGGCCGAAAGCAACAAAAGGATGACCAGCGGGTCCTGGAATTGTTCGAGGAAAATGCGCCACGGGCTTTCAGGCCCGCGTTCGACCAACTGGTTCGGGCCATAGATGGCCAAACGCCGTTGGGCTTCTTCTTCGCTCAGGCCTGTTTCAGGATTGGTCTCTAAAAGGCGCAAGACCTCTTCGACCGGGAGCCGATACCATTCCACGGAGGGTCGTTGTTCCATAGATCCCTGCCTCCTACGTTGCGGGCTGCTCTGGGGCCGAAGGGGGTCTGCGGCGCTGTTGCCAGTGGGTATAAGCGCCGGTCCATGGGCGTGCGCCCCAGCGCGGGCGTTTGGGCAAACGCGTCGCGGCGATGCGCGGGAACAGACGCGCGGTGTGGTGGAGCACCTGGTCCCACACCTGATCGGCCAGAGCCTGATCGAGGCCGGCCGCGACGTCTGCGGCCCACGCCCAATCGCGACGGAACCGGTCGGCTTTGACCCAGTAGTCTCGTTTTTCCCAGGGTTGGACCGTGTGCTCGACCGTACGCGCGATTTCCTGAAGCGTCAAGGCCAAAAACGCGGCCATATCCCACGCTTCTTCATCCACTTGATGGTGCTGAATGAGCGCTCGCACCGTTTGCGCCAGCATTTGCATCAGCTGTTTGCGCTGTTGTTGCCAAGTCCGTGTGCGAAAGACGCG
>JAADEP010000032.1 GCA_013153335.1 Chloroflexota bacterium | reverse complement strand
TGCGGTTCTCGAGGGTGAGTTCCGCAACCAAGTGCTCGAGGGTCTGAAGGCGCTGCTGAAGTTGGCGCACGTGGTCCAGGTCTTCGGGCGTGCGGATGAAGGCGGTTTGGATACGATAGGGCTTTTTGCCGTAGCGCTCGACCCAGCGTTTGATGGTGCCATGGCCGCGGATATTGTAACGACGCATGAGTTCGGTGACGGTAGCGCCTTGTTCGTACTCGGCGACGACGTGGCGCTTGAAGGTTTCGTTATACCGAGGACGGCGTTGGATAGAGACCGACATCTTTACCTCGGATGCTCACCTCACTGCCCCCTGCTTTTTGCCAACTTCTAACCACCAACTTCTCGCTTTTCGCTCCTTGAAAAGAATCAGGGGCGGTAGACCGTACTCCCGCAGGGCCGAAGGAAGAGCCCGATGACGGAGGCAGGTCCCCGCCCCCTTCACCCCACCAAGCCCATAGGGCGGATAGTAGATGGGGCCATAAACCCGAATACAAGCAGGCCCAGGGCTTGGCACATCCCGAAGGAGAATAGGATGGCAACGAAAAGCGCTTATACCTGTACCATCGGTGTGGATATTGCGCAAACTGAAAGCGTCTGGAGGGCATAGGATGCAGTCAACTTGCAGGAGTGAGAGATAAAAAAGACCAAGCTGGGGTAGGATAACCCTCATTCCCGCTTAAAATCCCAAACAGGAGGCCCCGTCATGGGGGTTTCCCATAGATTTCGTTGCCAAAGCGTTCGATGCCTATATCCAGCACGAGGCTCATCAGCGAGGTATCGACCTCGACGACCTCTCGTTGGTTGCATACACACCTAAGCGCGGTATCAAAGCCTGTAAACCCTGGAGCGAAGGTCGTCCAGCGACATTTGGAAGTTGGAAGTGCCCCGGTCAAAAGGGTTGACAGCAAAGCGAAAGGGCCTACAATAAGGCCGATGTTGGGTATTGCTGGGATATACGAGCAAGGGGTTGGAGTAGTTTTTGCCGGGCCGGAACGGGCGGCCGGTCGATGTTGAGGTTTTCGTTTTTGCCTGGCTTGCTTAGCCAGGCTTTTTTGTTGCTTGCAAGCAGAAAAACGCCTGGTTGACATACGCGCCGAAGGAGGCTGTGATGCCCTTCCAGCCGCCCCAACGCTACCAAAGTCCGCATTTGCCTTTTGGCGACCGCCGCGACGCGCCCTTTTATGGGAAGCATATCTTGTCCGTGCGGCAGTTCCAGCGGGATGACTTGGCGTACATTTTCGGCGTCGCGCATGAGATGCGCGAGATGGTGTTGCGCATTGGCGCGTTTGATTTGCTCAAGGGGAAGATTCTGGCGAACTTGTTCTACGAGCCATCAACCCGAACGGCCGCGTCGTTTGTGGCCGCGATGGAACGCCTGGGCGGCAGCGTTATCGCGATCAACGAAGTGCGCTACTCGTCCGTGACGAAAGGCGAATCCCTGCCGGATACGGTGCGCACCCTCGAAGCCTATGCCGACGTGATTGTGCTTCGCCATCCCCAAGAGGGCGCGGCAGCTCTGGCCGCCCGTTACGCGCGCAAGCCCATTATCAACGCGGGCGATGGTACGGGCGAGCATCCGACCCAGGCTTTGTTAGATCTCTTTACGATCCGCGAGGAATTGGGCACTATCGACGGGCTCACGATCACGATGCTCGGCGATTTGCGCTATGGCCGAACGGTGCATTCTTTGGCCCGTCTGTTGTCGCGGTATCGGGTCAAGATCAATTATGTGTCACCCCCGGTCTTACGGATGCCGCGTGACATCGTGCGCGAGCTTGAAGCCAAAGGTATACCCCAAGCCGAATACACCACCCTCGACCCGGTTTTGGCCGAAACCGATGTATTGTATGTTACTCGCGTCCAGAAAGAGCGCTTCGAGGACCCCGCACTTTACGATCGGGTCAAGGACGCGTACGTCATCACCCCCGAAGTGATGGCTCGCGCCAAAGACCGCATGATCTTGATGCATCCCTTCCCCCGGGTTTATGAGATTACCATGGACGTAGATCAGGACCCGCGGGCTGCGTACTTCCGCCAGATGGAATATGGCCTTTATGTGCGCATGGCTCTGTTGGCCATGGTATTGGGCAAAGCGTAGGAGGTGGCACCATGCCGCGAGGGGTATTTGAACACATTGCGGACCGCGCGCGAGCGCTGGACAGCCTGCTGGTCGTGGGTTTGGACCCGCATCCTGAGGATCTGGCTCGCCCGACCCCCGACGCGGCGTTGGACTGGGCGCGCCGCTTGATGGACGCAACGTACCGATGGGCGGTCGCGTTTAAGCCTAACGTGGCTTTTTATGGCGCCATGGGCCCGCGCGGCTACGAGGCCTTGAGCCAGGTGATCGCGCATGGGCATGCCCTCGAGGTACCCGTCATCCTCGACGCGAAGTGGGGGGATATTGAATCCACGAGCCGGATGTATGCCCAAACCGCCTTTGCCACCCTCGGAGCTGATGCCATCACGGTAAATCCATATCTGGGCCCCAGTGCGTGGACGCCCTTCTTGCGCTATGCTGATCGGGGCGTGTTCGTCTTGGTTCGCACGTCCAACCCCGACGCGGATTTCATCCAAGAGTATGGAGGAGAGCCGCTGTATGTGCGCTTAGCCCGGCGGCTGGCTCAAGAGTCGGCACATCAAATCGGGATGGTAGTTGGCGCGACCATGCCCGACGCCCTCTCGTTGGTGCGAGCAGTAGCGCCGCAACACTGGCTGTTGGTGCCAGGGCTCGGCGCCCAGGGAGGCGACCCCGCGGCCGCAGTCTGGCTCGCGCTTCGGGAAGATGGATTGGGCGCGTTGTTCCCTATCAGCCGCGCGATCAGCCGGGCCGAATCGCCGGCCGATTTGGCGCGCGAATGGCGCGACCTGCTCAACCGATATCGGGAAGAAAGTCCGCGCCGCGGTACCGCGCCTTTAGGCCCAGTATGGCAACGATGGTCCCCTGCGCTGCAGGCTTTGGCCGAAGGAATGTTTTTGCACGGCATGGTACAGTTTGGGCGCTTCATTCTCAAGTCAGGCCAACCCTCGCCCATCTACATAGACTTGCGGCGTTTGGTAGGGTATCCACATTTACTGCGGCTGGCAGCCGAGGCCTATGCCCGATTGCTGCGGTCCCTGAAATTCGACCGCCTGGCGGGTCTACCCTATTCGGGCTTACCTTTGGCCACCGCCGCCGCGCTCGAGGGGGGATGGCCCATGATTTATCCCCGGAAGACGCCGAAGCCCTACGGCACCCGCGCGCGGGTGGAAGGTCCTTACCGGCCCGGCGAGCTTGTGGTCCTGCTCGACGACCTCGCGACCACAGGAGCTGCCAAGCTGGAAGCGCTCCATACCCTGCACAGCGTCGGTCTTCGGGTGCGGGACGTGGTCGTGCTGATCGACCGCCAAGGCGGTGCGAGCGAAGTTTTGGCCCGCCACGGCCTTAGTTTGCACGCGGTGTTTCGCCTGAACGACCTGTTGGACTTCTGGGTGGACCG
>JAADEP010000016.1 GCA_013153335.1 Chloroflexota bacterium | reverse complement strand
CGCGTCCAGGATGGTTGGCGTGGTCTCGCGCAAATTGAGCTCTCGGCTCAAGAGCAGGATATCTTCGGGCTGAACCGCGTCGGTTGGGATGACCAAATGATAGTCAGGTTGACGTTGCCCATGGATCATCGTGCCCGGGCTCAAGGCCACAATTCGCACTTTGGCCGGGAATTTGCTTTTAAGCCCGATTACGCGGGCTCGGGTGTCCTTGTCTGGATCCTGAATATCGTAGCCATACTCATTATGCATGTCGAAGACCAAGAGTGATGTCTGGCCGTACTTAATAAGCCCGGCCATCAGCAAGCGGGTTAAGAACGATTTGCCCGCGCCGGTGGCCCCGAACACCCCGGCCGGCCGGCGGACAAATTTGGCCAGGTCAATACGTACCTTGTGGCCTTGCTCCGGGGTATAGCCCAGAACGAAGAAACGTCCGGTCTCGTCTGGCCCGCCAAAGATCGCGTCAATGTCGAATTGGGTCGCTAAAAACACCGGCGTATGATGCGAAGGTACGGATTTCACCGGCATTGGTTTTCGTGACGCGACGCGCTCAAACCACTCATCCTGTAACTCGGGGTCTTCCGGCGGCGCAGTACTCTGCATCAGAACCGGGCTCATCTCGGCCATGGCGAACAGCGTCTGGCCATGGAGCAAACGAGCTAGCGTCTCGCCAAACCGTTCCGAGGCCGGTTCCCGCGCCAGACGCTGTTGGGTCGCGTCCAGATACAAATCCGTTACCAAGCCGTAGAACGTCCATGCTGGTTCCGTGGCGGTCGCGGGCACCCGGGCGACCACAAATGCGCCCTCCTGAAGGCGGGATGGGGGCACGGTCAAACGCAGATGCAGGCCCCCGCGCAAGCCGCCGCCGACCACATATCCGATGGGTTGTTCGGCCGGGATTTCCGTCATGGACGTTCGCTCCTTGAACGAAGAGCCAGGGGCTTTAGGACGTCTGCCGGGCGACGGGCGACAGCGAGGCCGGGAAGGGAGCTCCTTGGCCGAGAAGCAAACCTTGTCCGTCGGGCGCGACGTCCACCGTCACCACGTCCCCGGTACGATATTCGCCGGTGAGCAGCGCCGTCGCCAGTGGGGCTTCAATGTGCTTTTGGATCAGTCGTGCCAGGGGACGAGCCCCAAAAGCGGGATCGTGACCATGCTCGGCCAGCCAAGCACGCGCGGCTTCGGTCACGTGCAGGCCCAGGCCTTGCTCGCGTAGCCGCGCTTCCAACTCGGCCAAACGAAGGTCCACGATGCGGCGCATAGCTTCTTGGTCCAACGGCGAGAAGAGAATGATTTCGTCGACGCGGTTCAAGAACTCGGGGCGGAAGGTTTCGCGCAGCGCCTTTTCGATTTTTTCTTGATTGCGTCGCTCTTCAGGATTTTGCAAGCTCAAGAAGCCCAAGCTGCCCGCCTTGCGCACGTACTCCGTGCCCAAATTGCTGGTCATGATGATGATGGTGTTGCGGAAGTCTACGGTGCGGCCTTGGCCATCGGTCAAGCGGCCTTCGTCCAAAATTTGCAGCAGCGCGTTCCACACTTGGGGATGAGCCTTCTCGATCTCGTCGAACAAGATCACCCGATAGGGTCGTCGGCGCACCGCTTCGGTCAGCTGGCCGCCCTCTTCGTAGCCCACGTAGCCCGGAGGCGCGCCGAACAGCCGCGAGACCGAATGCTCCTCGCGATATTCGCTCATATCCACGCGCACCAGCGCGTCCTCATCGTCGAACAGGAACTCGGCCAGGGCCTTGGCCAGCTCGGTCTTGCCCACGCCTGATGGCCCGATAAAGATGAACGAGCCGATGGGGCGCTTTGGAGAACGAAGGCCCGCGCGGGCTCGGCGGATGGCATCCGCAAGCGCGCGGATCGCTTCATCCTGGCCAATGACCCGGCGGCCCAGATGCGCTTCCATATGAAGCAGCTTCTCGCGCTCACTGGCCAAAAGCTGCGCCACCGGAATGCCGGTCCATTGAGCAACAACTTGAGCGACGGCCTCCGCGTCGACCACAGGCGAGAGGCGCTGCCGCAGCATCCATTCCTCGCGGCGGCGTCGATAGACTTGCTCGAGGCGATGCCGTTCCGCGGCAATGCGCGCGGCCTCTTCGTATGCGCCGCGTTCATCCGCCTGGTGCTCATCTTCGCTCAAGCGGCGGATCTGTTGGCGCAGACGGCGTAAATCCGAGGGCAGATCATGCAGCGCGAGGTGCCGCGCGGCCGCGGCTTCATCGATGAGGTCGATGGCCTTGTCCGGCAACCGGCGGTCGGTGATGTATCGATCGGCCAATTTGGCAGCTACGGCCAATGCTTCATCAGTGATGCGCACGCCGTGGTGCTCCTCATAGCGGGCGCGCAGCCCCTTGAGCATCGCCACCGTTTCTTCAACGCTTGGCTCTTCGACCAACACGGGCTGGAAGCGACGCTCAAGGGCCGAATCTTTCTCGATGTACTTGTGATACTCTTCGGGCGTGGTCGCACCGATAAGCCGGAGTTCGCCCCGGGCCAACGCAGGTTTGAGCATGTTGGAGGCATCCAACGCCCCTTGCGCAGCTCCGGCCCCGACGACCGTGTGCAGTTCGTCGATGAAGAGGATAACGCGGCCTTGCGCGCGGCGCACCTCCTCCAGGATCGCTTTGAGCCGTTCCTCAAATTCACCTCGAAACCGAGATCCCGCAACCAATGCGCCGAGGTCCAAGGCCAAGATACGTTTGTCCTCCAGAGCTTCGGGCACCCGTCCTTCCGCAATACGCTGGGCCAGGCCTTCGACAATGGCCGTCTTGCCCACGCCCGCGTCGCCAATCAGGACTGGGTTGTTCTTCCGTCGTCGAGCTAAGATTTGTATCACGCGCTGGATCTCGCGATCACGCCCGACCACAGGGTCAAGCTGGCCTTCTTGAGCCAGCGCGGTGAGGTCGCGAGCATAGCGCTGGAGATAGCGCAATTTCGGACTGTGCTGGCGGTCCATGACACGCTGATCGCCCCGAAGCACGCGCAGGCGTTCCAGAAAATCCGCGTAGTGGACGTTCAACTCGCGCAACAGGCGTGCTGCCGGGGTGTTGGTTTCGCGCAGTAACGCGAGCATAAGGTGCTCGGTTGAGATGTATTGATCGCCCAAGGTCACGGCTTCGCGCCAGGCCTGGTCAATCATCTTGCGCACCAAAGGCGTAATGAAAAGCTGGCCGCCCCGTCCGTAAATGGTTGTGCGTTGATTGGTGCGCAAAAGGTGTTCGACCCGTTGCCGCAGATAGTCAACATCCACGCCTAGTTCTCGTAACACGGCCAACACCAAATCATGCTCATCCTCTTGCTCAAGAAGGGCCAACAAAATGTGCTCCACGTCTACTTGCGTATGCCCATAACGCTGCGTAATCTCAGCCGCCCGCTGAGCCACTTCCTGAGCTCGTTCCGTAAAGCGATCGAAGCGCATAATCCACCCTCAACGTCAACAGTCTAGACTTGGTCCGCGCGGCCACGGACCGTACCATTATACCAACCCTTGCTTTGGCTTG
>JAADEP010000132.1 GCA_013153335.1 Chloroflexota bacterium | reverse complement strand
CGGGGGTCAACGCGATCTCGGGTTGGTTGTCGAGCCATGAAGCTACCTCCACAAGTCTCGCTTCTGATCTTACCATAGCCCCAGTCCCGAGCGCCCGTCCCGTTGACAGGCCGGGTATACTTAGCTCGCAAGCATACGCGCCCCAAACGCTCGCACAGCGGAATGCTCCAGGGTGCTTTCGACGTGGATGGGGGGGACACAAACGCGATGCGTCGGTGGTTATTGCGGAGTTACTTCGGTTTCCTCGCGCTCCTGGCCGCGATCCGGCTGTATGATGCGTATCGTCTGCGGCACCCTTGGATCGTGGGAGATTGGCTCATCCACTACGCGGGCGGCTTTGTGCGCCGCGGGTTGTGGGGTCAAGGGCTATACGAAGTCAGTCAATGGACCGGCCTCAATATTGGCGCGCTCGCAGCCTTGAGCACCGGGAGCGTGTACCTGGGCTTCCTCTTTTTCGCTTACCGTGGCCTGGCCCAACAGCCCACGTGGCGCGCATTTTGGATCACCCTCACCGCGCCGTTCTTGTTTTGGTTCCCCGTGCTCGACGTGCAGGGGGCATATCGCAAGGAAAGCCTGATCTTCGCCCTGTACGCCTGGCTGGTCCAGGGCGTGGCTCGCGCGCCCGCATCCGCCTTTCGCCGGACCGAATACGCTTTGATGCTACTCCCCGCGCTGCTTTTGAGCCACGAAGCCCTGATGGCCTGGGCGCCTTTCTTGTTGGTTCCGCTGGCCCACGCGTGGCCGAAGACCCCGGAACCTCGGCCTTGGGGGCGATTGCTCGCCTTGGTAGCGCTTAACGGCCTGGTTTGGGTCGCGACGCTGGCAGCCCGAGGCACGGCCGCGCACGAACAAGCCATTCTGCATGCCCTGCAGCAGGCCGGCTACGCGTTGCCCTACGCGGACCACGCGATCGCGTGGCTGGATGTCACCCTGGCCTACCAGTGGCACTATCAGATCGAACGTTGGCGCCAATGGGACGTCGCGTGGCGCATGCTGATCTTCCCTGGGGTTGCGAGCGTGGCCTTCTTGCCCTTGGTCGAGCGGGTGCGCCGGGTGTACGCAACATGGCCTGCGCGCGTCGCGGCCGGCCTGAGCGCGTTCATGACGGTGGTCCTCATGTTCGTGGCCAAAGACTGGGGCCGCTTCGCCCATGCATACGCGATGATGTTCTTCTTATCGCTCTTGAGCCGCCGCGAACCCATCCCCCTGGTCATGCGCCCACGCACCTTGTGGATCCTCTACGGCCTGTTCGGCTTGGGATACGGCTTAACCTGGCAATGGCACCACGTCCACGGCTTCCGCCTCACCGGCCTCCAGGCCTGGGAAGCCGCGTTGGAGTTCTATGCAAACGTGCTACATCGCGGATTGGGAGAGTGAACGCGCGCGGGTTTCCTGCAGCAACACCCCTCACCCCACCACCAGCGCGGGCGGGAGGGGGCGGGCGTTGTAGGTGTTGGCCATGGTTTGGCCGTACGCGCCCGCGTCGAGCACAACCAGCAGGTCTCCTTCGGCGACTGGGGGAAGGGGGACGTCACGGGCCAAGACGTCAGCGCTCTCGCAGTTGGGCCCCACAACATCGACGCGCGTGACGGGTTCGCCCAAACGCGCGGGCAAGATGCGATGCCGCGCGGCATAAAGCGCGGGCCGAAGCAACGCATTCATGCCGCCGTCGACCGCCACAAAAACGCGGCCCCACGCCCGCTTGACCTGTACAACCCGCACAACCAACACGCCAATTGGCCCGACCAGCCACCGCCCTGGCTCTAAGGCCAGCCGAACCGACTCGCCCGCGAACGCGCGCGCAAAAATGCGGGCCAACGCCTCGGGCGCGATCTCGCGGCCTTCCCCGGCATAGTCAATGCCCCATCCCCCGCCGACGTTGACCACCTCGATGGCGTGCCCGGCCGCGCGCAAGCGGCGGTACCACGTCGCGGCTTCGCGCGCCAGGACCTCGAACGCGGCCTCGTCCGTAAGCTGCGACCCTACGTGCAAGTGCAAGCCTCGCAGCTCCAAAAAGGCCGCGTCCGCAACCGCGCGCGCGGCCTCCAACACTTGATCCGGCGGAATGCCAAAGTGGCTCCCGGCCGCGCCGACCTGGAGGTGGGGATGGGTATCGACGTCGAGCCCGGGATTGATGCGCAGGCCCACCGCGACCGAACGCTCTTCCTCGCTCGCCACTTGGGCCACGCGCGGCACCTCCTCGCGCGCGTCCAGCTGGATCAAACCCACCTGCATGCGGATGGCCGCGCGCAGTTCGTCCCGGGTCTTCGCGTTACCGTTGAGGATGATCTTTTCAGGCGGCACGCCCGCGGCCCGCGCGGCGTGAAGCTCGCCCAAGCTGACCACGTCCGCGCCAAAACCGTGCTCGGCCAAACGACGAAGCAACACCGGATGGCGATTGGCTTTATAAGCAAAGGCGACCCAGGCATCGGGGAAGGCCGCGCGTAGACGCTGCGCGCGTTGGTCCAAGGCAGGAAGGCTGTACAGGTAGAAGGGCGTAGGCATTCCGGCGGCCAGCGCACGCAAGGGCTGGCCTTCCACCCAAAGCTCATGATCGTGATAAGCCAGCATGGTGTCCCTCGCTGGGATGCGGGTTATCGGTCCGCGAGCGAGCCAAACAACACGCGGGGGCCCGTAGGGGCCGGTGAACCGGTTGCGGGCTCGATGGTGATCCCAAAGGCGATGTAGTGCTCCAAAGGCTGAGGCGCGCGCACCCAAATCAAATAATGCCCGTCAGGCAGGGGCGTGCTCTCCGCGGGCGGGATTGCAAACACCGCGCCGCTATCTCGAGTTTGGTCCGGCTTGACCAGCCAAAATTGATAAGCCTGCCCTTCCGGCAAGGGAGGCAGTTTGACGTACAGATAAGCGACCGTATCGCCAGGGTGAAACTGCAGATGGCCCTCGCCCATCTCTCCTTGCAACGCGACCTCGACCATGGGTGCGTCCGTGGCCGGAGGATGCGTACCCATCCATTGGGGCACCTGCAAGGCCAGCCATCCCACCACAAAAGCAGCCAGCGCCCAGGCCCAGCGTTTTGCCCAGCCCCACGCGGGCCAAGCGCGCGGGAGACCCCAAGCGCGGCGCGACCGAACCCGGGCCAGGATGCGCTCGCGCAGCACGGGCGGCGGGGGCACGGGCGGCGCCGCGTAGTGCAGGGCCCATACCACGTTTTGATATTCACGCAACCGTCGCGCCAGATCGGGGTCGCGTTGGATAGCCCGGCGGACCACCTCGGCCTCTTCCGGAGGCAGCGCACCCAACGCGTATGCAGCCAGATCCTCATCCAGGATCTGGGGGAGGTGAGGACGTGTGTCGTTCATACCGTTCTCATCTCTGCCTAAGATACGCCCTAGGTGAAGGATGTGGATTGCCTATGTTTTGGGTTCCCGGGAGAGCGCGCGCATCAAATTGCGGCGCAAAACCGCGCTCGCGCTCAGCAAACCCGCGAGCAGCGCGCCACTTACCCCCGGCGTTGTCACGTCAACGCCGGTCAAGAACAGCCCGGGCACGGGCGTAT
>JAADEP010000162.1 GCA_013153335.1 Chloroflexota bacterium | reverse complement strand
CCTGACTGCGAAACTGGGCCCAGCGAGATTCGATGGTCACGTCGACCCAGTTCCACAACGTCGGCGGCGTGGGCGGGAGCTCGGGCCGAGGTGGCGGGGCCAGCAGTACTTCATACTCAGGCCGTGAAAGGCTGTCCAACAGTAAAAGCCAGCGCTCGGGCGGCAGATCGCGATCTTCGATGCGATCGGGCGAGAGGCGGCTGGCCCACGACGGCACTCGCGCTTGCGAGGACCGCAACACGATCAAACGGCCCCGGGGTACCGCGGTCCGCCATTCGGTGAACCACTGTTGCAGCGTTGGCCAACGCAGGTTACGGTCCTCGGGCCGCGGGAACTCGGCCAAATCCAGGATCACCAACTCGGGATAGGGCTGCTCCAACAGTTCGCCCCGCACTTCGTCCCAATCGGTGGCCACGCGCAACGTCCATGTGCGCGCATCCTGCTGGAAGATCCAATCCAGCGCGGCCCGCAAGCGAGGGTCTTGACTGAGGAGCAACGCGTGTTGCGTACTCATGCCTCCCTCACCAACTTCCGCATGAGGTCCAAGAACTCGCGCCACTCTTCTTCAAAGAAGTGCACGGTGACCTGGCCGAGCTCCAGATGGTAAGTCATTTCACCGTCGGGCTCTAGCGCTCGCCATGCCTGATAGTTTTTGGTCTCTGCGAGCTCGGTGATTTCGGGTTCCGACGGATGGGTGTGCAATTGCATGCCGGCCTCCAGATCTTGGGCGGGTCATGAGCTCAGGTGAGGGCCAAAAGGGAACGTACTGTTTCCATTATACCCGAAATCGACGAAAGCGCGCGCTAAAAACCGAATCGCGTTTTCACTTTATCCCAAACTCGCCGCCAGAACGTTGAGGATGGCCCTCGGTCCCGGGGCGGTTCGAGCTCATATTCTTCAGGCCAGGGGTTGAGGTCGAACATCTTGCGGATGATGTAGCGCAGCAGCAGCTTGCCCGAGGCGACCAAAGGCGCGGCCAGCATAAATCCCAAAAAGCCGATGAGGTCTGAGGCCAAGAGCGCGGTGATCAGAACCGCGGCCGGATGCACCCCAAGCGCGCGGCCAAAGAACCGGGGCATCACGATGTTGTCGAAAATCTGGTCGAGCACCATGATGAGCGCGATCACAATCAGCGCGTGTTTCCACGGCGTAATGCCCCAAAAGTTCTCCGGCTGTAGGGTAATCACAAAGCCCAGGATGATGTACACCACCATGGGCCCGATGTATGGGATAAAGCGGGCGATGCCGACCAGGAAGGCCAAGCCCAGGCTGTATCGCACCCCCATGACGGTGAGCACGATCGCGGCCAGGATGCTCATGGCCACAAAGGCGGTGAACTGCCCGCGCAAGAAGGTGTTCCAAATGCGGCCCAGCTCGCGCGCCAAGCGCCGCAAGTCCGCCCCGTAGCGAGGCAGATCCAACGGGATGAGCGACAATTGGCTGGGGTCTGATTCGGCCAAGAGGAAGAAAGAGATCAGCAGGATAAAGCCAAGCCAGCCAATAATAGCCAAAGTGCGAGTCGCAACGAAGCTCACGAGCAGGCCCAATTGCCCCAACGCGGGCTGCACCAGGCTGATAAACTGCTGGCTCAGCGCCGGGAGGTCGTACTGGCCCAGGTCATACGTAAAAGGCCCCAAGCGTATGACTTGATTCGAAAGGCGCTCAGCCAGGGCGGGGAGTTCGGTGGTGAAGAAATCGGAGACCAATTGGTAAAGGCTTTGGAACTGCTGGACGAGGGCCAAACCGCTCAAAATCAATCCCGCGAGCAAGAGCCCGACAATAACCAAATACACCAAAGTGACCGACGCGCGCCATGAGAGGGGCGTATGCCGCGCGACCCACGCACACAAGGGGTAGAGCAGATAGGCCAGGACGCCCGCGAGGATCAGCGGAGCGATGTAGTCCCGGAAGCGGATCAGGAGCCCCGCGAAGATGGCGACCATGGTCAACCCGACGACCAGCTTGGTCGTTGGGCTCCACGGCGGAGATTCAACCGGGGGTTCTTGCTTCGGTGTTGCTGGATATACGGCGTCCATGCCAAGGCCTCAGCTCGCGGCCCATGTGCCTCGGGGTAAAAGCGAGCGCCCTCCCATTTTACACAATTTTTGATGAGGAAGGGCGAATTCGGCGCGTTACCTCGCGCCACGTGGTGGGCTGTCGTCCGGCTTGGAAAGCTCTTCCTCGGGCAAGCCGAGCAGTCGGCGTACATGCTCTCGGAGGGTGCGCTGAACCACATCCCACGGCTTCGAGGCATCGACGACGATCCAGCGCTCGGGTTCCGCGCGCGCCAAAGCCAAAAAGCCCTCCCGCACCCGGCGGTGAAAGGCCAGGGTTTGGGCATCGAGGCGGTCCATCCCACCGCCCTGGCGCCGGCGTTGCAGCCCGATTTCGGGCGCGACATCCAGCAAAAACGTGCGGTGAGGCTGCAAGCCGCGCGTGGCAAAGGCGATGAGCGCGCGCAATTGGTCCAGCGGCAGGCCCCGGCCATAGCCTTGGTAAGCCAGCGTACTGTCCGCATACCGGTCGCACAGGATAACCTCCCCGCGCGCCAGGGCCGGACGCAGAACCTGGTCCACATGCTGCGCGCGGTCGGCCAAAAACAGCAACACCTCCGCGCGGTCTACCCAATCGCCCTCCGTGGGGTGCAAAAGCAGCTCGCGGATGCGCTGGCCCAAAGGCGTCCCGCCGGGCTCTCGGGTCACGCGCACGGGCACGCGGCGCGAACGCAAATAATCGGCCAAGGCGCGGATATGCGAAGACTTGCCGCTGCCCTCTGGGCCTTCGAACGAGAAAAACCAACCGCTCATGATCGAGGCCTCCGTTGGTCAGTATTGTACCGCCAACGTTGCCGAGCCGGGCGCCGCGTTGGCTTGGCTCTCCGCCAGGCTTGATAACGCGCCAGGGTCCCGAGCGCGTGCCCGGGACCCTGGAAAAACGCGAGCCGTGAGCTCTGTCTTTGGGCTTAGGGCGTGAAGGTCTCCAGGTTGTCCATCGGTTCAGCCCACTCGGGGTCATCCATATATTGCCCCAATTGGTCCTGCTCCTCTGAGGCAAAGATGTATTGGCTCATCGCAACGTGATTGGTGCCCGTGGGGAAGAAGTAGATCAATTGAACGATATAGGTCCCCGAAGGGAAGTGGTACAGGTAATAAATGGGGTAGAAAGTAACTCCGTGGTCGTTCTGGAGAGGTTCCTGAATGTCCGATTGAATCCCCTGAGCCCCTTGCTGCTGGAGCATCTGGGTAAAATTCGTCACAAACTCTTGCTGCACCTGCGTCAGGGTAGCCTCATCCTGGAGCACAGTCGGGAACACCTGAAGCACCCAAACGCTATCCACGTCGTACAGAGGGCGTGCGAGGTGCACGCCTAACACCCGATGCGGGGTGGTTGCACGCGTGGTTTCGATCAAGTCGGCTATCTGGTTCAGGATGGGGTCGTTCTCTTCGCGTAAGCCAGCCAATACGCCGCTTACGAAAATTTCATCATTGGGGAGGAGAAGCCAGGCCTCGCTGACCGTCGTGCGCCAGCCATATTTATTGTCGATAACGGTCATCGAGCCATCGCCCTCGTCGAGGAAAAG
>JAADEP010000127.1 GCA_013153335.1 Chloroflexota bacterium | reverse complement strand
CGCGTCCGCGTTCGTGGCCGAGGGGGTTGGGGTGACCGGGGCTGGGGTGGGCGTCGGCGTCGCGGGGAGCGGCGTTGGGGTGGGCGGGTCGCCTTCCACCGTAAACGTGCCCGAGCTCACGAGCCGGTCACCGACGAAGATGTACACCGCATACGTGCCCGGGAGCCACTCGCTGGGGTCCGGATTCCAGTCCGTGTATCCCCAGCCGCCCGTGCCCCATTCCCAGGGTCGGGTTTCATAGTGCACCAGCTCCCCGTTGCGATACCACAAGGCTGTCCATTGGACGCCGTCGGCCATGCCGTCGTAGCTGAAGAGCGCGTATAGGTGGCCGACGGGGTTGTAAAAGACCTCGCCCGGGTTCAGGGGGCGGAAGGTTTGCGGGTCAATCCCCTGGGTGAAAGTGAGCGGGCTGAAGACCACATCAGGCGGCGGGGTCGCGGTGCTTTCGAACAACGCGCGCACTTCCTCGGGAATATACGCGGTCGGGGTGGGGCTGGGGGTCGGCGTGCCCGCGAGGGTGGGCGTGATGGTCGGGGTCAGGGTCGCGGACGGGATCGGGCTGGGCGTCGGGGTCAGGGTCGCGGTGGGGGAGGGGGTGGGCGTAGGCGAGGGTTCCCAGATGCGATAGGCCAGGGCGCGGCCCCAGCGGGGCAGGCCGATCCAGGCCAGGAACCACAAAAATGCGCCGAAGAGCACCAAACGCCAACCGCGCTGCATGCGTTCATAGCGCATACGAAAGAACCGAATGCGCCGCGCGGTGCGCAAATGCTGCCAACCCCACAACAAACTGATCCCACCGAACAGCCAGGCAGCCCCACGAGCCAAGGTGAAGATGCGCTCCAGATCCATCCCACACTCCCTGAGCTGTTTGACCAACCCGCTCAAGGCAATTATAACCCGCGTTGCCGCGTTTCTTCGAAGCTAACCGGGAGTACGGTACAATTCTCCGTAGCTTTGTGCAACGAGGAGGGTGGCCCATCCATGCCGCGCGTTTTTGAATATTCGCGATTATGGCCGCTTTTATCTCGGATGGACCCGGAGCGCGCCCATCGCCTCGCGCTGGTCTTTTGGCGCGAGGTTGGCCGCCGCCCTTGGCTGCGTCGATGGGTGCAACGCATGGCCCACGCGCAAGACCTGCCTCGCGATCCGGTTCAAGTCGCGGGCCTGGCCTTCCCCAACCGGGTGGGGCTGGCCGCGGGGTATGACAAAGACGCGTACGCGTGGCGTGGCCTCGCGGCCTTGGGGTTCGGGCACATCGAGGTGGGGACGGTCACCTTGATGCCCCAACCGGGCAACCCTCGGCCCCGGCTGTGGCGCATCCCTGAGCACCGGGCGCTCATTAACCGTTTGGGCTTCCCGAGCAAAGGCGCGCCCCTGGTCGCGCGTCGGCTGCAAGGGCCTCGGCCCCCGGGCCTCATCCTGGGCGTCAACATCGGCCATAATCACGGCGTTCCGCCCAAGGCCGTGCCCGAGCAATACGCGCGTTTGTTCCTGGTGTTCGCGCCGTGGGCCGACTATCTGACCGTGAACGTCAGTTGCCCTAACGTGCCGGGGTATCAGCAATGGCAGGGCAAGAAGGAAGTGATGCGGTTGCTCGTCGCGCTGCGCCAGGCGCGCGAAGCGTGGCGACGGCTCTCGGGCGGCAATGGCCGCGGGCTGCCCATCTTCGTCAAGCTCAGCCCTGACTTATCCCCCGCCCAGCTGGATGACACCCTGGAGGGCATTGTGCGCGGGGGCGCGGAAGGCATTATCGCGACCAATACCACAACCCGCCGGCCCGGCCTTGACCCGCGTTGGCAGCAAGTCCCTGGGGGGCTGAGCGGCGCGCCGCTGCGCGACCTGAGCACGCAATTCATTGCCGACCTGCACCAGCGCTTGCAGGGACGGCTGCCCATCATCGGCGTAGGCGGTATCATGAGCCCCGAAGACGCGCAAGAAAAGCTCCAAGCCGGCGCGCAGTTGGTTCAGGTATTTACCGGGCTGGTGTACGAAGGCCCAGCCCTGATCCCGCGTTTGATCCGGAGCCTGGCGGCCCCGAAGCAACCCGAAGCACTGGCTCAGAGGAGGTCTTCATCATGACCAACAAACGCTTGTTCCGCGGGGGAACGCTGATCACCGCGCAAGAGATGTGGCGCGCGGACTTGTTGACCGAAGGTGAACGCATCGTCGCCATCGGTCAGGATCTGGTCGTTCCGGATGCAGAAGTGGTGGACGTCACGGGCAAGTTCCTCATGCCCGGCGGCATCGACCCGCACGTGCACCTCGATTTGCCCATGTTCGGCACGGTCTCATCCGACGACCATTACACCGGCACCAAAGCCGCAGCCTTCGGTGGGACAACCACAGTGCTGGACTTCGTGCCCTTGGATTGGCCCACGCTGCGGGAATCGGTGCAGCATTGGCGGGCCAAGGCCGACCCCAAGGTCGCGGTCGACTACGGCTTGCACATCAACATTACCCGTTGGGATGAGGCCATTTCCCAAGAGATGGCCGATCTGCCCGCAATGGGCATTACCAGCATCAAGGTTTTCATGGCCTACAATGGCCGGTTGCGGCTTCAGGATGGCGAGATCTTTCAGGCCATGCGCCGCGCGCGGGAGCTGGGCTTGTTGACCATGCTGCACGCGGAGAACGGCGATGTGATCGACATCCTGGTGCGGGAAGCATTGGAACAAGGGCACACCGAGCCCATCTGGCACGCGCGCACCCGGCCCGCGTGGGGCGCGGTCGAGGCTGTGTTGCGCGGGTCGGCTTTGGCGCAGCAGGCCGACGCGCCGCTCTACATTGTGCACATGAACACCGCGGGCGGGGTCGATATGCTGCGTTACGCGCGGGAAAAAGGCCTACCCGTGATGGGCGAAACTTGCCCCCAATACCTCTTCTTCACCGAAGAGCACCTCGCCCGGCCCGATGGCGCGAAGTGGGTGTGTTCGCCGCCGATGCGCACCCGGGCCGATAACCAACGCTTGTGGCAGGGTTTGGCCCAATCCACCTTGCAAACCATCGGCACCGACCACTGCCCCTTCTTCTACGACGGCACCAAGCCCATTGAATACGAAGGCCAGCTGGTCGCCATCCCGGGCAAGGAATTGGGCAAAGACGACTTCACCAAGATCCCGAACGGCGTGCCGGGCGTGGGCGACCGCCTGCCCGTGATCTGGACCAAGGGCGTGGTGGAAGGCCCGCTGACGCCGACCCAGTTCGTCGCGCTGGTCAGCACCAACCCCGCGCGCATCTTCGGCCTGTACCCGCGCAAGGGCACGTTGGCCCCTGGCGCGGACGCGGACATTGTGGTTTGGGACCCGGACCTCAAGGTGCGCTATGGCGTTAAGGTCGCGAAGCACCGTACAGACTACAACCTCTACGAGGGCTGGGAGCTGACCGGGTTCCCGGTTCAGGTGTATTTACGCGGGCAGCGCATTGTCGACGAGGACCGTTGGCTGGGCAAGGCCGGCATGGGTCGGTATTTGCATCGCGCGCGGGTGCGCCGTGAGGATGTGATATAGCCCTCGCGCGGGTTCGGCCCTGAGGGGCGCGCCGCGGTGGCCAGAAACCATCGGACCGATTGGGGACAACGAAGTACGCAAG
>JAADEP010000175.1 GCA_013153335.1 Chloroflexota bacterium | reverse complement strand
CTGGTTGAACCCCATAGAGAAGTTGTGGCGCTGGCTTCGGCAGGATGTGCTCCACTTGCATCGCCTGGCCCATCGGTTGGATCACCTCCGCACCCAGGTCGCCGAGTTCCTGGATCAATTTCAACATGGCTCCGCGGCCTTACCTCGCTATGTCGGGCTATTGTCAGGATAAAATTTGTTAATCTCCAACCAGCCCGCGGCGCCTGCGGCGACGTGAGCAGCCCATGGCCTCATGCCGCGGGCGGCTGAACTCGCCCACTACCAATTTGCTGCCCCATGTCCCATGCTGGGCGACGCGGCGGGCGGTTTCCATGTACATGAATGCAACCGTCCCCGGGAGGTAGCACCGGGGGCGGCTGCTCAAGCTCGAGCTTCGGGCTGGTTGGGCGGTTATTCCCCGCGCAGGAAGGCTTCTAGCGCTTCGCGGCTGATGCGATATGCCGAGCCGATCTTGCGAGCTTTGAGATCGCCAGCTTCGATGGCCGCAATCACGTCCTGCGGCGACACGCGCAGCACTTGCGCGACTTCTTCGGGCGTGAGCACCGGGGGCAGGTTCCCCAGCCCAGAGGACGACGAGGTGCCTTCTTGCATCGCCTTGAAGGTTTGGGCCATGTATTGCCCCAAGCCAATGCCCGCACCAACGCCTGCGGTCAAGCCCGCGCCACCGCTGGGGTTTTGCGCAGCCTCACGCATCGCATCCGCAGCCTGCAATTGCGCGTAGGTCTGCGGGTCGAGCAAGCCGCGCGCCCGGAGCTCCTCCGCGGTGGTCTCGGAGGGCACCAGCGAGGCGATGACGAAGCTCTTCAACGCCAAGCCGATGGCTGAAAATTCGTCCGCGGCCTTCGCGCGCACCGCGGCGCTCAGTTCATCGAGCAAGCCCAAGATGTCTTGCACCGTGCTGTATTGGCCCCGCAATTCGCCCAGGGTATCGGTCAGCGCGCGCAAGAGCCGGCTGCGCAGGTCGTTCTCAATATCGACCGTGCGGAAGATGCCTCGCGCACCCACAATTTGGGTCACGAATTGTTGCGGATCTTCGACCTGGTAGCTGTAGACGCCGTGGCCCTTGAGCAAAAGCCAGCCGAGGCCCACTCCCGGGGTTTGTACTGGGATCGGTTGGGGCGTGCCCCATTTGCGATCGCGGAACTCGCGCGTCGAAACGAAATAGACTTCCGCGGTGAAGGGGCTGCGGCCATCGAACAGCTTGCCCAGGGCTTCAACCAACAGGGGCACGTTCGCGGTGGTGATCACGTGCCGCCCAGGGCCAAAGACGTCTAAGGCCTTGCCATCGCGGAAGAAGACCGCGGCTTGACCTTCCCGTACGATCAGTTGCGAGCCCCAACGAAAGTGCCCCGGCCCGGTTTCCGGGATGCGGTGCACCAGTTCGTCGGTCATCTCGTTCGGATATTCAATGATGTCGAAAATACGCGGCATCTTTCCCCCTCCTAAAGGGTGTGGAATGGCAGAAGATGGATCCGCCCCAGGCTCTGGTTGCGCTTGGGTTAGACGTCAAACCAGCCGCTAGCGCCTGTTTCGTCTTGCCCTTCGTCCGCGTCGGCCTCGGGTTCCGAGGCCTCGGGCGCGTCGCGCCCTTCCTCGGGTTCGGCTTCGGCCTGGGTCCCCAGCGCGTCCGGAGCCTCGTCCGACGTTTCGGTCGCGAGGGGCGTTTCAGGTTGGGCTTCGGTTGCTTCGGATTCAGGCTCGACGTGCAGTAGCACGTCTTCGCGATGGCGGAAGGTGGTCAACAGCTCTTGCGCCCGGCGTTGTACCTCCGCAATGGCTGCACCCAGGTCAGGGGTGCCGATCGCGGCCTGAAGCGCGTCGATAGCTTGAGCGATGCGATCCACGTGCTCCAGTAGGTCTAGATCAAAGCGATATAGCCGTTCAAGCTGGGCTTGGTTGATCTTGACCGCGTCGAACAGGCCCGCGTAGCCATAGGCCGCGTTGCGGATCTTGTCGGCCGCGGCCTGGATGCGCACGACCGCCGTTTCGAGGTCATCCAGCCAGCGCAGCCCCCCGGTGCGCAAAAGCTGCTGTTGCAGCTCTGTCAGGCGCTGGACTTGCTCGCGCAGACGTTGGGCGATTTTCTCACGTAAGAGCTTGTCGGCCTCGCGCCGCTTCTCGCGCGCTTTATAGCCGGCATACCCGGGCACCCGTTGCGCGATGCGCTCAACCCAGGTTTCCATGTCTTCGAACGAGCGCAAAATGTCCATCCTAACCTCCTCCCCCGCATGTTTTGCGGGCTTTTGGGGATTGTACCATGGGATCCGGCTCCTGGTTTGAGAAGGCGAGCCTGGTCATGCTCAAGGAATGGGCGTTGGTGTGGCGCCGCTCCAGATCCCACGTTTGGCCGCGCGGGCCTCAGCTTCGGCTTGCAAAAACTGCGCGCTACACGCGTGTTCGCTCGGGTAATACCAGGCGAGGCCTTCGCGCAGCAGGGTGTCGTTCACGAACACATCGTCCACAATCACGTAACGCAACAAGCGACCGTAGTGATCTCGGTCTTCGGAGCGCGGGTCCCAGACCAAGGTAACCCACTTGCCGCTCACAAGCTCTCGGTTGCGGCGTTTGGCCGCTTCGCCCCAAGGATGGGGTGGCTCCCCGCGGCGCTCTTTGGTCTCGGGCGTGTCAACGCCCTGGTAACGCACGCGCGCGACCTGCACGCCCATTTGCACGCTGATGGTGTCGCCGTCGTAGACCTGAATCACCCGGGCCCGCACCCGGGGCGCATCTTCGGGGATGCACGCGAACACATCCCCTGAGGGCAGGGTGGGCGTAGGCGCGGGAGTGCGGGTAGGTCGCCGGGTCGCGCGAGGCCGCAGGGTCGGCGTAGGCGAAGCCGGGGGCGCCGGCGCCTCCGCGCGGGTGCAGGCCATCCCCCCGAACCCAAGCGCCATGAGGCTGACCAGCAGGCTAAGAAACCGAAGCCAGGGGATGCGCGGGGTCATGGCACCACCCTCCTTTGGGGCTTAGCGAGGTTGGACGTGGGGTTCGTCTTGGCCGTGGAGCACCGCGAGCATAAGCGGGTGCAAGACCGGGTTGGCCGCGACCACCGAGGGTTGGGGCGAAGCCAGGTAGTCGGGGTTGCCCTCGAGGTCGGTGATGACCCCGCCGGCCTCGCGCACGATCAAGCCGCCTGCGGCCACATCCCAGGGTTTGAGCCGCAGCTCCCAAAAGCCATCGGCCCGGCCGGCCGCGACGTGGCACAAATCCAGCGCGGCCGCGCCCAAACGCAACACCCCTTGGGTGCGGCGCAAAAAGCGGCCATAGTTGTCTACATTGTTGTCCGGGTTGGTCCACATGTCATAAGGGAAGCCGGTAATGAGAAGGCTATCTTCGAGCCGAGTGCGCTGGCTCACGCGCAGCCGACGGCCATTGAGCCACGCGCCTTGGCCCTGGGCCGCGCAGAAGCATTCCTCCCGGATGGGGTCGAACACCACCCCGAGCTGGACCCCTTCAGCATCGGCAAAGGCCAGCGAGACCGCGAAGTAGGGCATCCCGTGCGCGTAATTCACCGTGCCGTCCAGAGGGTCGACATACCAGCGCGGGCCGTTCGGGTCGCGCGGTCGGGCACCGCTTTCTTCCGCGAACACGCCGTG
>JAADEP010000158.1 GCA_013153335.1 Chloroflexota bacterium | reverse complement strand
CTGTCGCTGTTGAGCCAAGCAACAACGCGCCTCGAGCACCGGATCGTCGCTCCTCAGCTTCCGCCCTTGAGCGCCGCCGCGGGCTGGAAGCCTGAGGCTAGGATAACATTGCGCACGAATTATCCGGACCAACGCGTGGAACGCATGGCCGACGGCGAGGACAGCGGTGCGGGTGCAGCCGCACGCGGGACAAGCGCGGGCTCCGCCGCCCGCGAATCCCTATGGCCATGGGCGCGCGAATTATCCTGCCCAACGCGCGGAGCGTGCGGTGGAGAATTTCTAGCGGGCGGGTTCCGCCGCCCGCGGATTATGCGTGGGTTTAGCCACCCGCGGCCATGACCGCGCTCGCGTGCCGCAGCCGCCGCTGGAAGCCCGCGGCTAGCTGGCATAAAATTGCGTGCGAGCTGGCTGCCCCAGCACGGGGCATGCGGTGGTAGCAGGCGGGTTTAGCCGCCTGCGCAGTGCGGGTTCCGCCGCCCGCGAACCAAGCGCGGTTCCGCCGCCCGCGGCATGGGCTGCTACGAGATTGGCCTGCACCCGATAGAACGCGCGCCCTGTCATACGCGCAAAACCGTGATAAAATTCCTCTGAACCCACGCATGGGTTAAGCCCGAAGCTCTCGCCGTAAGCGCGGTTCCATCCTGCACATGGATGCGGGAGGAGGGGCAACATGCGGATTGTGGTTTTCTCCGATGTCCATGCCAACTTGGTCGCGTTAGAGACTGTGCTTGAGCACGCGAGCCCGGCCGACGCATATTGGTGCCTGGGCGATCTGGTGGGCTACGGCCCAGATCCCGGCCCGGTGGTAGCGTTGGTCCGCAGCCTGCCGAACTTGATCTGTCTGCAAGGCAACCACGACGCGGCCGTGGCCGGCCAGCTCCCGTTGAGCTGGTTCAATGAAGAGGCGCGCCAAGTGTTGGAATGGACCCAAAGCGTGTTGCCCCCAGCCCTGCTCTCATTCTTGCGCCAGCGACCGCCTCGGCTCGACCTGGAGACCGTGACCCTGGTGCACGCGAGCCTGCGCGCGCCGCTGGAAGAATATGTCGTAACGCCCACCTCGGCTTCGACGAATTTGTACTTGCTGGATCGACCGCGCGCGTTCATCGGCCACTCCCACATCCCCTTGGCTTGGGTTGAGCACGAAGTCCACGGGGCCGTGCTGCACCGGCCTATGCGCTATGGCGAGCCCTGGCCGCTGCCTAAGGCCAAAGCCCTTATCAACCCCGGCTCCGTCGGCCAACCCCGGGATGGTGATCCGCGCGCGGCCTACGCGGTTTACGATCCGGACGAGAATACCTGGACGTGGTACCGCGTGCCGTATGATGTCCAAGCCGCGCAAGCGCGTTTCCACGCCATCCCCTTCCTGCCCAAACGTTTCGCAGCCCGTTTAGCCCAGGGCCGTTAAACGCCCAAAAAACCTCTTCATCGAGGCCGTCACGAGGACGACGTCGAATTCGGCTTTTGCGCGCGTCTCGCGGCCCAGGTCAGGTGCGCGACGGTGGTGGGGTTTGGGCAATGGCGGGAACGCGGGTATGCCAGTCGGTCGTTTGCTGATATGCGTGGGCTACACGAAAGAGTACGTCCTCGGCCAGGGCCGGCCCCATCAACTGCATCCCAATAGGCAACCCTTGCGCGTCGAAGCCAACCGGAAAGGCCAAGCCCGGAATCCCGGCCAAATTCGCAGGTAGGGTAAAGATGTCCTCCAAATACATAGCCAAGGGATCGTCGACCTTTTCACCAAGGCGAAACGCGGTCGTAGGCGCGACCGGTGCGGCAATAACGTCGACGGTCTGGAACGCGCGGTCGAAATCTTGCTTGATAAGGGTGCGCACCTTCTGGGCCTGCGCGTAGTAAGCATCGTAGTAGCCCGCGGAAAGCGCGTAGGTCCCCAGCATGATACGGCGCTTCACTTCAGGCCCAAAGCGGCGCCCACGAGTGCGATAAAACACGTCCCACATGGTCTCGGCCGGCTCGCGCGGGCCATAGCGGATGCCGTCATAACGGGCTAGATTGGCCGAAGCTTCGGACGGCGCCAGGATGTAATATACCGGGACCGCGTATTCGGTGTACGGGAGGGAAATATCGACGATTTCCGCACCGAGGGAGGCGAGATGCTCAACGGCCGCGCGTACGGCACGCGCGACCTCCTCCTGCATCCCGGGGACGAAATATTCCTTCGGCAGGCCGACCCGAACCCCGCGCAAATCCGGTGTGGCTTCCCAATCCGGTTCTGGAGGCAACGGTGCGTCGCGGCTGGTCGCGTCCTTGGGGTCAAACCCGGCCATCCGGATGAACAAAGGCCACAAATCGCGCACCCGCGGGGCAAGGACCCCGACCACGTCCAGCGACGAGCCATACGCGACCAGCCCATACCGGGAGACCCGACCATACGTAGGCTTCAGCCCGCTCACCCCAGTGAACGACGCGGGCTGCCGCACACTTCCGCCCGTGTCGGTGCCCAGGGCCACGGGAACCATACGCGCGGCCACCGCGGCCGCACTTCCGCCCGATGATCCGCCGGGCACGCGGGCCAGGTCCCACGGGTTGCGGGTCGGGCCATACGCGGAGTTTTCGGTGGAGGACCCCATGGCGAACTCGTCGGTGTTGGTCTTGCCTACGATGACCACGCCTGCATCGAGCAAACGCTGGACCGAAGTCGCGGTATAAGGCGGCACGAACCCTTCCAAAATGCGTGAGCCACACGTCAAAGTCATCCCCTCGACCGCGAGCACGTCTTTGACCGCGATGGGCAGCCCCAAAAGCGGGGGCAAGGGCTCATCGGGGTGCCGTCGGGCTCGCAAGCGGCGCGCGTCCGCCTGTCGCGCCTGGGCCAAGGCCTCTTCGGGGTACAGGCTCAAAAACGCGTGGATGTGAGGCTCGAGGGCTTCGATACGGTCCAGGTACGCGCGGGTAACTTCTTCACTCGAGACCTGACCGCTTTGCAGCGCGCGCAACGTCTCGGTCAGAGGAGCCAAAGGCGTCCAGGTCATGGGGTTCCTCCCCTCATCGTGGGCCATAAACACCGCCTCGCCGGCGGTCGCGCGTCAGAGGACGCGTTAGGGAAGTACCGGAGGCACCTTGAACTGCCCGTCTTCGGTTTCGGGCGCGTTCGCCAGCAGCTTTTCCCGCGGCAACCCGGGTCGGGGCTGGTCCGGCCGCAACACACTGCGCGGGGGCAACACGCTCGCGGTCGGCGGGATCCCCGACGTGTCCACTTGAGACAGCCGCGCGAAATACTCCAGGACCGCGGAGAGCTGCTCCCGGTACTGTTCAATTTCCGCCTCGGTCAATTCCAACCGGGCCAGACGAGCGATGTGAAGGACTTCTTCTCGGGTCAGCATGGTCCGTATTATACCAGCTTGGCCCCAGGTCCTACCTCAAAATCTGGGCAAGACAGGGCTTGTTCAAGAATTAACAAGCCTCAAGAGTCAGGGGCTTGTTTGAGCGCTTCCTGCAGGCTCTTCTTCATCGCCGTATCTTCCAGTTCAACCGGTTCCCCCTTCGGGTATACCTCATCTTCTTAGAAGACGGAAAAGCCCTGCTGGGCAAGGGCCATCGTTTTGTTCCGTTGCCAAACTGGTGCAGAAAAAAGAGGAACAGG
>JAADEP010000130.1 GCA_013153335.1 Chloroflexota bacterium | reverse complement strand
GCATCGGCCAACGTCGTTTGACGTGGACCCTGCCCGAGGGCGCGACCGTGGGCGACCTGCGCCGCGCGCTGCGCGAAGCCTTCCCGCAGGCGGCTGACGTGTTGGATCGGGCCTTGATCGCGCTTAACCACACGTATGTCGATGACGCCACGCCCATCTCCGATGGCGCGGAGGTCGCGTTCTTTCCGCCGGTGAGCGGCGGCGCGGAAAAGCCGACAGTGGTTCAGGTGCTCGAAGGCCCTATCGACCTCAACGCGCTCTTGGCCCAGATCGTACAACCGACCACCGGCGCCGCGTGCATCTTCTCAGGCGTTGTGCGCGCGCAAACCACGTTGCAAGAAGGACAAACTCAACACACGTCCTATCTAGAATATGAGGCCTATGTGCCCATGGCCGAAGCCAAAATGCGGCAGGTCGCGCAAGAGATTCGCGAGCGCTGGCCCGAGGTCGAAGGCATCGCGGTGGTGCAGCGCATCGGTCGCCTGGAGCCCGGTACGCCCACGGTGCTTATCGCGGTCACCGCACCCCACCGCCATAGCGGCGTGTTTGAGGCCGCCCGTTATGGCATCGACCGGCTTAAAGAGATCGTGCCAATCTGGAAGAAGGAAGTCGGGCCGGATGGGGAGGCTTGGGTCGAAGGCCATTACCACCCCAAACCCGGCGAATAGGGCTATGACCCACGAGGAGCCCGGGTTCCGTTGTGAAAACTGCGGCCTTCCTTATCCGGAGGAAGGCGTGCCGCATCGCTGCCCACGTTGCGGTGGCGTGTTTCGCCGCGCGCGGCCCCTTACATGGGTGCCCCCTGACCCGAACGCGAAAGGAATGTGGCGTTACCGAGCCGCGTTTCCCCTCCCGAAGGATGTGCCGCCCGTCACGCTGGGCGAAGGCGCGACCCGCCTGCTTCCTAGTGAGGACGAACCCGGGCTTTGGTTCAAGCTCGAATATGAAAACCCAACGGGATCGCACAAAGCACGCGCCGCGAGCCTGACCTTTACCTGGCTGCGCGCTCGCGGGGTATCCGCCGTGGTCGACGACTCTTCGGGCAACGCGGGCGCTGCATGGGCAGCGTACGCACGCGCCGCGGGTATTCCTGCGCACATCTTTGTTCCCGAAGGCACCCATCCGGCCAAACAAGCCCGCATCCGCGCGGCCGGCGCCCAACTCACCGTGGTCCCTGGGCCGCGCAGCGCCGCGACCGAGGCCGCACAACAAGCCGCACAAACCAGCTCCGCAGTGTATGCCTCACACGCGTGGCTTCCCATCGGTCTGGATGCGTACGCGACCCTCGCATGGGAAATCGTGGAACAGCTAGGTCAGGCTCCGGGGAGCGTATTCGTGCCGGTGGGGCACGGCGCGCTTTTGGTGGGACTGGCCGAAGGCTTCCGCGCGCTGCTTCGGGCGGGCCAGATCGCGCGACTTCCCGCGCTGGTTGGGGTGCAAGCCCTGGCCTGCGCGCCGATCTGGGCGCTGGCCCGCGGCGGACCTGAAGCGCTGCTATGGGTAACCGAGGGCGAGACCGTAGCCGAAGGGGTGCGTGTCCGTCAGCCTGTGTGGGGGCGTCATGTGTTGGACGCCGTGCAAGCGAGCCAGGGGGCGCTCGCGGCCATCGACGAGCCGGATATCCTCGCGGCACGCGACTTCTTGCACCGTCGGGGGTTGTATGTAGAGCCAACCAGCGCGTTGGTCTGGGCCGCCTACACGCGCCTGAAGACTTGGGCTCCGAAGCCCGCGGTTTTGGTGCTCACCGGCAGCCCGCGGGAGCAGGAGCTTTGGCGCGCGCGGATATCCCGTTGGTGGCGCAGGTGGCGCTTCCGCCGTAATGCTTGATGCTTGAAGCCAGGAGTAGCGTATGAGTCCCAAAGTTGTTGTGACGGGCCTGGGGACCATCAACCCCTTGGGGCATAACGTGGCCGAGACCTGGGCGAATGCGGTCCAGGGCGTTTCGGGGGTCGGCCCGGTGACATTGTTCGATGCTTCGGACCTTTCGGCTCAAGTCGCGGCCGAGGTCAAGCAGTTTGATCCGAAGGCCGCATTGGGCGCGAAATTGGCCCGCCGGACCAGTCGGTTTGAGCAATTTGGGCTCGTCGCGGTGCGGGAAGCCTTGGAAGACGCCGGCCTGGAGATCACGGACCAAAACCGAGACCGTATTGCCATCGTGGTCTCCTCGTCGGTAGGGGGCATTGAGGTCTTTGAGCAAAGTACGTTGATCGCGTATCGCAAAGGCCCGCGCCGCGTGACCCCGTTTGTCATTCCCATGCTGATGCCCAACGGTGCGGCCGGATTGATCAGCATCCAGTACGGTATTACCGGTCCCGCGTATTCGGTCGCGTCCGCGTGCGCTTCGGGCGGCGATGGCTTGGGCCTGGCGTGGCAACTCGTGCGCTCAGGCATGTACGACGTCGTGGTCGCGGGCGCGAGCGATTCCACCCTGTGCAAAGTCGCGGTCGCGGCTTTTGAGCGGGCCGGCGCGATGTCCCAACGCAAACCCCCAGATTTCAAAACCCCCCAGCCCTTTGACGCGAACCGCGATGGTTTTGTGATGGGCGAAGGTAGCGCGATCTTGATTTTGGAATCGGAGGAGCACGCGCGGCGCCGCGGCGCGCGCATCTTGGCCGAATTCGCGGGGTATGGAGCCTCGTCCGACGCGTATCACGTGACCGCGCCGGATGAGGAAGGTCGAGGCGCGGCCAAGGCGATGCGTCGCGCCCTCGAGGCCGCGGGCCTTACGCCCGACGACGTGGACTACATTAACGCGCACGGCACAGGCACCCAACTCAACGATGTCATGGAAACCAAAGCCATCAAAGCCGTCTTTGGCCCGCGCGCATATCAAATCCCGGTTTCATCGACCAAATCCATGACCGGCCACATGATGGGCGCGACCGGCGCGCTTGAGGCCATCTTCAGCGTGCTGGCCATTCGCGATGGTGTGGTGCCGCCGACCATCAACTACGAAACCCCTGACCCCGAATGCGATTTGGACTACGTGCCCAACCAAGCGCGCGAAGCCAAGGTAGACGTGGTGATGAGCAACTCCTTTGGCTTCGGTGGGCACAACGCGGTGCTGGTCTTCCGGCGTTACACTGGCTGATTGCCATAGCGAGGATAGATAGCGGAGCACGCGGGGCGTATCTTGTAGCGTCCCGCGTGTTGTTTTTGGGGTGTCACACGCGGCTAGTTTGGTCGGGGCTGGTTCAGCCAATTCATCGCGGCATGGATGCCATCCTCCATCCACATGCGGATGGCTTGTAGCGCGCGTGTTTCCACCTCGGGCCATTGAGCCCACTCCTCAGGCCGGAAGGGCTGCAGCACATAATCCGCGGGGTCCATGCGCCCCGGCGGGCGCCCAATCCCCACTCGAAGCCGAGGGAATTGGCGGGAGCCCAGCGCGTCAACGATGGACTTCATCCCCTTGTGGCCGCCGTGCCCCCCTTGGGGGCGCAAGCGCAAGGTGCCGAAAGGCAAGTCCATATCGTCGTACAGCACCAACAGGTGATCAAGGGGGATGTGGTAATACCGGACGAGGGGCCCTACCGCCTGGCCCGAAAGGTTCATGAACGTCTGGGGCTTGGCCAGCAACACCCGCGCGTTGGGCAACCGGGCATCGGCCACCAAGGCTTTGTGGCGCAT
>JAADEP010000148.1 GCA_013153335.1 Chloroflexota bacterium | reverse complement strand
GAACTCGCCCCCATGTAGGGCCCCCTTATTATACAGGTCCGAGGCTTTTTCGCAAACCAGAAAATCGCCGAACGTTTATATCTCTCTTGCATTCCCTTTATTGCCCGTTTACAGACCAGGGCTATGATGAAATTTGCAAACCAATCCCAACCAAGGAGGTGGAAGGATGCGAGTCTTTCGCATGCTCATTCTCGCGCTGATCGGCTTGCTGATCGGCTACGTGGTCGGCGGTTACTTCACATTCCAACGGGCAACGTTGCTCATACGCACAACGCCCGCTTCGCCCATTGTGGTGGGCGCCTTCTATGACCGCGAAGACCACGCGTTGGTGTACTTGGTCTCGAATCCGGGCGCGGTTCCGTTGAAGATCGTCGGCCATTCGCTGATCTTCACGCCGGGCGAGGAAAGCCAGGAGCCCGCGTATCGCCTGGTCGACATCCCTTCGGACGTGGACCTGCCGCCCTTCCAGGTCGTGGAGGTCGTGTTGGACCTCAAGGCCGGATCGCAAGAGCTGTTGCCGGGTGACGTGCTCGCTGTCACGCTGAACTACACGCACCCCTTCTCCGCGGATCTCTACGCGGTCGCGCACACCACGGTCATCACCGAGGACTTGCTCCAAGGGACACAGCCTGAGGCCATCCCCACGACCACGCCACAAGCGACCGCAACGCCGTAACGGACAGGAGGGAGGATTATGTTGCGGAAACTTTGGTGGGTGATCCTGGCGATCCTGCTGATCGTGCTCATCCTGACGTGGTGGCTCCCCACGTTGCTTGTGGGACTGCTACCGCACGAGATGGCCTTCCTCATCGGGTTTGTAGGCTTTCTCTTGTTGGGCCAAGGCTATATCTGGGAGCTGGGTTGGCTGATCGCCTTGCTGCGCGCGTGGCAGAAAGAGCGCCTCGGGCAAGGCGAAGCCCAAGAGCGCCTGGCGCAGCGCTTGGGCGAGCCCGGCCTGGTGTGGCTGGCTCTGTGGCAAGCCTGGCAGGCTTCGATGCTGCCGCGGCGGCTGCTGTTCTACGGCCTGGTGGGCTTCACCGGCTTGGTCCTGCTGGTCTTCCACCTGGTGCCGGTGATCCCGGCGGTCTTCTTGCAGGTGTGGACGGGCTTCTTCTTCGGCGCCGGCACGTTGGCGTTCCTCACTTGGGCGCTTGAAGAAACCGTCGCGGACCTGGCCGAAGACACGCTGTTGGCCGAACCCGTGGCCAGCGAAGCGTCCGAGGCCGCCCAAGCCTAAAGCTCGCGTGATTGCTCCCCCTGCCCCCGTCCGGCGTTCGCTGGGCGGGGCTTTTTTTATTCCTCAGGCGGAGGTGCGACGCCACCCAAGAGCAACGCAGGCGGTTCCACGGGCAAGGGGTCAAACAAACATGAAAGCACGTCTTCGGGCCAGCGCCCAATAAGCTGAATCTCAGGCTCCAAAAGCACGCCCAACCGCTGCCATACCGTGCGCCGGACCAAGCACATCAGGTGCGCGTAATCCATCGCGGTGCCGTTGCCCAGGTTAATAAAGAAGTTCGCGTGTTGCGGACTGATCATCACCCCACCCGCGCGCGTGCCTTTGAGCCCGGCCATTTCGATCAAGCGGCCCGCGTATTCGCCCGGCGGGTTCTTGAAAATCGAGCCCAGACTCGCGCCCGGTGGCTGCGAGCGGCGGCGTTGTTCGTTAATTTCCGCGACCCGAGCCTTGAGCTTTTCTGGATCGGCAGGGTGCAAACGAAACGCGGCCGCCAAAACCACGCCCGAGAGCCATCCGGTCTTGAGCGCGCTGGTGCGATAGCCCAAACCCAATCCCCGCGCGTCGAGACGCACCACCCGTCCGTTCGGGAACAACACGTCAGCCCAGAGCAACGACGTCGCGACATCCCCGCCAAACGCGCCCGCGTTGCCTACGACCGCGCCGCCCACGGTACCCGGAATGCCAATGGCCCAGGTCAAGCCGTCCAGCCCTTTGGCCACGGCCCGACGAGCCAACGCGCCGAACGACGCGCCGCTGGCTGCCCAAACCGCGGGTTGGCCTTTGACTTCAAAGAAACGCGCCTCGCGAGCCCGGTTCAACAGCACAACGCCGTCAACGCCCTCGTCCGCAATCAGGACGTTTGAACCACCACCCAACACACGGAAGGGCATGTCGTGTTCCCACAGCCACATGGCCGTGCTTCCCAGATCCTTGACCGAAGGGACTTCCAACAGCGCGTCGGCCGGTCCGCCTAAGCGAGCCGCGCTCCAAGGCGCCAAAGGCACGTCGAACTGAACCCGCGAGCCAAAGGCTTTGCGCAAGGCTTCCCGGGCCTCTTGGGATAGGGGGTTGCTCACAGGCTTGGATACGGCTTTGGTCATGGAACCCCTCCTAATGCGTAACGGATGTGCGCGGCCGGGCAACCACCCCCAGCCGAGGGAGAATTTGTGGCAGATCGCCCGCCGAAAGCAGCACCACTACCGCGGGCGGTTGGACTTCCTGCAACAACGCCACGAGGGCGTCTTGGTCGGCGGCGTAGCGCCCTTGGGGCGAGGAAATCGCACGCGCCATCGCCTGCCCCGAAATCCCGGGCAACGGGTCTTCGCGCGCCGCGTACACGTCGGTCACGATCACCTCGTCGGCCTCGGAAAACGCGCGTGCGAACGCATCCCACAGGGCGCGCAGGCGGGTATAGGTATGGGGCTGCCACACCGCCCAAAGCGTGCGGTTCGGATAGCGCTCCCGCGCGGCCGCCAAGGTCGCGCGGATTTCGGTGGGATGGTGTGCGTAATCATCGACCCACGCGATGCCGCCCTGATCGGCCACGACCGTGAAGCGTCGGCCCGCGCCCGGGAAGGTGGCCAGTCCCTGGGCCGCGCGCGCCACATCCCCCCCTAAGAAATGCACGACGCTCAGCGCGGCTACGGCGTTGGCCACGTTGTGCCGCCCGGGCACGGCCAAGCGAACCGAAGCCAGGGCCGTATCGCGGTGCCGCAAGACGAACGCGTACCCCAAGTCGTGACGCTGCAACGCATCGGCCCAATAATCCGCGCGTGCGTCCCACCCAAAGGTGATCACCGGAACCTGGGGCGGATGACGCCGGAGCAGGTCCGCCACACCAGGGTCGTGGGCCGAAACGACCAGCGCCCGTTGCACGCGGTCGACAAACCCCGCGAACGCGTCCAAATACGCCTCCCACGTGGGGAACAGGTCCGGATGGTCGTGCTCCAACGTGGTGATCACGCCCACCTCGGGGCGCAATCCCCAAAACATATAGTCGTATTCGTCGGCCTCGATGACGAACCACGGCCCGCGTCCTGGACGCGCGTTGCCCCAACCGGGCACCTCGCCCCCGATGAGCGCGACCGGGTCCTCGCCCGCGGCCACAAGGGCCCAGGCTAGCATCGCGGTGGTGGTCGTTTTGCCATGGGTGCCCGCGACTGCCAAGGTTCGATACCCTTGGGTCAACTGGGGCAAGAACTCGCGCCGCGTCACCACGGGGATGCCTGCCCGGCGAGCCGCTTCCACCTCAGGATGGTGAGCCGGCAACGCGGAGGTGCGCAAGACCAGGTCCATCCCGCGCACATGGTCGGGAGCATGGCCCACGCGTACGTCAATGCCTTCGGCCCGCAACGCGTCCAGGGTCGCGGAGGGCTGCCGGTCACATCCGCTCAC
>JAADEP010000170.1 GCA_013153335.1 Chloroflexota bacterium | reverse complement strand
TGGCCTACGCCCTGCCCATCCCCTGGGGGCTGAACCTGACCCTGCTGCTGCACCTGGCCTGGGGCAGCCTGGGCTGGGGGTGTTGGGCCCGGGGGAAGGGGCTGCGCGCGTGGCCGGTCTTCGGCCTGGTCGCGGGGCTGCTGCCCAAAACCATGGCCCACACGTTGGGCGGTCATGTCACCCTGGTCTACGCGACCGCGTGGATGCCGTGGTTGGTGCGCGCGAGCGAACGCGCGCGGCCTGGGCCGTGGCCTGGGGTCGTGCTGGCCCTCATCGCGCTGGCCGACCCGCGCGCCGCCGTTCTGGCCCTGCCCCTGATGGCCTTCGCGGCCTGGCACGGCGAACGCCGCGCGTGGCTGGGCCGCGTCCTCGGCTGGACCGGGCTCGCGGCCCTGCTCGCCGCGCCGCTGGCCCTTCCCCTGGCCGTGTTTACGAGCCACAGCCCCCGGGGCACCATGAGCTTTGAAGACCGCACTGTCTACTCGATCCCCGTGCCCTTGTTCGTCGCCGAATTCGGCGGGGCTCTTCCCCTCCATCCCAGCCTTGTAACCGAGTACCGCATCTATATACCGTGGAGCGTGACCCTGCTAGCCTGGGTCGCCTGGAACCGAGGGAAGGCAAAGCGCTGGCTTGCGCTCGCGGGCCTGGCCGCCTTGCTTGCGTTGGGCCGATACGGACCTCTCGCGCCGTTATGGTACCTGCCCGGCCTGACCTGGATACGGGTGCCCGCGCGCTTCGGGTGGGTCCTTGCCTTTGCCTTGCTGATGGCCGCGAGCCACGGAATCCACGCGACACCCGTGCCTCCATCTTCGCGTTACCGCCTCGGATGGCTCGCTTGGGGGCTGGGCGGGTTGCTCCTGCGGATTGTGGGCTGGCCCCTGCTCTTCGCGCGCTACATTCACCTTGGTGCCTACGCGCTGGCCGGTCTGGCCGATGCCTACGCGTGGTTCAGCCTGCGACCCGGCACCCGCCGCGTGGCCGAGGGCCGACTCTGGGCCGCGGCGTTGCTCGCGAGCCTGGCCACGATCTATCCCTACGTGAACGTGAAGCCCCTCTCAAGCGTCGAGGCCCAGGACGCGCGCCTCGCGCAGGCCGTGTTGCGCGACGCGGGGCTCGATCAACGCGCGTGGGCCGAACGCTGGACCGGGCCGCGCGTGTACTCGCCGATCTACAGCATAGGCCAATGGACCGCGGCCCGTGTAGGCCTGCCCCTGGCCTACGGCGTGGATCCGTTGTACACCACGTCCTGGGCCACGTGGCTTATCGAGGCCAGCCGCATTCCAAGGCACAAATACAGCGTCGTGCTCCCGCCGTGGGTCGAAAAAGAAAGCGTCTCGGAGCTCCGAAAGGTGGCCAGCCGCCCGAACTTGCGCCAGCTGGCCGAGGCGCGCGTGGGTTACATCGCTTCCATCTTCCCGCTGGATAGCCCCGAGGCCCAGCCCCTAGGACGCGTCGCGGGCGCGTGGCTCTACCGCTACCCCAAGCCCTGCCCCATGGCCTGGGTCGAGCCCCCGGAGCGACCGGGCTGCGAGGGCGCTCGCGTCGCGCAGGTGCTCCAATGGACGCCCAACCGCGTGGTGCTCCGTGCCCAAGGGCCGGGGCGCCTGGTGCTAAGCGAGGGCGCGTACCCCACCTGGCGCGTGCGGATCGACGGCCAGCCCGCGGCGCCCGACCCCACGCGTGAACCCTGGCGCGCGGTCGTTCTTCCTCCAGGGGAGCACCGAGTAGAATGGACCTTGCGCCCGTGGGACGGCCTGCTCGGCTGGACGATCGCGGGGATCACGAGCCTGGGGTTAGCCGCGTATGCCGCGCGGCGCCCACGCTTGACCAGGGAGGACGAACCATGACGCGTCGATTTTGGTCCATTGTGCTGGGCTTGCTGCTGCTCGCGTGGGGGCTCAGCATGTTAGGGGTCCCTGTGCCGCAAATGGGGCACGGCCTTTGGGGCTGGCTGGCCCGCCTTTGGCCCCTCATCCTCGTGGTGTGGGGCGGGCGGTACGTGATTCAAGGGCTGACCGGGCCCCGTCGCGGCCAGGGGCTTGTTTTCGGCAGCGCGATGCTCGGCCTGGGGCTGGGCTTATTGGCCGAGCGCCTGGGTGCCCCCTTCGCCGCCTCGGCCTGGGCTGGCCTGCTCATTGGCGCGGGGATCGGCTTGCTGCTCAAAGCCATGGTCCAGCCGTAAGATCAGCCTTCGTCCGTGGCCAGGGCCATCTCGCGCAACACCGGACCGCGCACAAAGGGCACCCGCTTGGGAGGGCGCTTGATCTCCGGGCACTTCCAATAATCGCCCGGATGCTCATAACGCAACGCGTTGAACGTGGGCAAAATGCCGCACGCGAAACAGCGCTGACGGCAATCGATGCGCGTGCGTCCTTCCTGGCTCCAGAGATAATCTTGCGTGAGGTATTGCCGCGTCACGCCAATGCTGATGTGGTCCCAGGGGAAGGGCTCATCGATGGGCCGGGGTCGGTGCACGTAGAAGTGCGGATCGAGTCCGGCCTCGCGGAAGGCCTGGAGCCACGCGTCGTAGGCCAGATGGTCGTTCCACGCGTCGAACTTCGCGCCCAGCTGCCACGCGCGGTAAATCACCTCCGCGAGGCGACGGTCGCCCCGGCTGAGCCAGGCTTCCACCATGCTCTCGCGCGGGTCGTTGAGGCTGAGCTTGAGCCCGCGTCCGCGCATTTCCCGCCGGAGCAACGCCTGCTTGGTGCGGATGGCTTCCATGGTGTCGAGCGTAGCCCATTGGAAGGGCGTGTGCGGCTTGGGCACAAAGGTGCTCACGCTCGCGTGCACCTTCGCGCGGCCGCCGAGCACCCGCCGGCCCTCGCGCAGCACCGCGCGCGCGAGCTCGGCAATGGCCCGCACGTCGTCCTCGGTCTCGCCGGGCAGGCCCATCATGAAGTAAAGCTTGACCGTAGTCCAGCCCCGGCGGTAGATCTCCCGCACCGTCTCCATGAGCTGCTCGGACGAGATGGGCTTGTTGATAATGCGGCGCATCCGTTCGGTCGCGGCTTCGGGAGCCAGGGTAAACCCACGGCGCCGGGTGGTGCCCAAGGCTTCCATCAGCTCCACCGAGAAGGTTTCGATGCGCAGCGACGGCAGCGAAATGCTGATGTGCCGCTGCCCGAAACGACGCACGACCTCCTGCACCAGGGGCAAGATCTGGCTGTAGTCGGACGAGGACAGGGAAAGCAAGCCGATCTCTTCAAACCCGGTGTAGCGCAGGCCTTCCTCGATCGCGGTCACAATCTCTTCGACCGAACGCTCGCGCACCGGGCGCACCACCATGCCCGCGTGGCAATACCGGCACCCGCGGGTGCAGCCCCGCATAATTTCGATGGGGAAGCGGCTGTGCACCGTGCTGATAAAGGGCACGATGAGCCGCGTGGGGGGCGGCGGCAGTTTGGGCACGATGCGTTTGATAATGGGGAAAGGCAGGCTTGGGTCGCGGCGCGTCATGCCCGCGAACACGCCATCCGGGGCATAACGCGGCTCGTAGAAGCGGGGCACGTACACGCCCCAAATCTGCGCGAGGCGCCAGAGCAGGTCCTCGCGCGAGGTACCGGCCGCGCGCCAGGCTTTGTACGTGTCGAGGATGTCGTGGATGACCTCTTCGCCCTCGCCGATGACGAACGCGTCGAT
>JAADEP010000023.1 GCA_013153335.1 Chloroflexota bacterium | reverse complement strand
ACCCCACCTCCGCTTTAGTCCCGGGCCCACTCGCCAATGGGCTCGTCATACCCGCGCAGGAACTGCACCATCAGGTCCACAGCTTCTTCCCAGCGATCTTCGGGCACCAACAGGGTTGTATGCGCCAAGGGGCCAAAATACAGGCCGATCGCGCGGGCAACGCCCTCTTGCCGCAGAAACACGGGGATGCCATAGGCCTCGAGATAGCTTTGGGCCAGGGTCGCGATGCCGGCGTCGTAAAATACGTAAAGGCTTCGCCAGGACGCCATAGGCTTTTGCTCCGAATAAGGTGGTATTATAATAGCATGGGACACGGCCCGAAGCCTCGGGCCGTGCGGGCGAGCGCCCCTGGGTCCGTGGCGCCCTGGGGCGGGTTTCGCTTTTTTCCCATCTGGGTCAAGCCATCGGCATCTCTGCCGTGGGAGATAGGAATACGATGAGTGCGCCAACTTTGCTTAGCGATCGATATTGGGAAAATTTCCGCCTTTCGGAAAACGATATTGAGTTTCTATACCAGTACCTGATTGAACGGGCCGAACCTTTACCCGCGACCGAGTTGGCCGAGGCGCTCATCCGGGAACGCATCCGTCAAGAGCGGCAGCGCATTGAGAACGAACGTCAACAGAGTGACGGCATTTATATGCCCCGGGAGCGTTACGAAGTGGGCCAAGTATTGCTCTTTCCCCTTTTGGGATGGCAAAAAGGCCGCGTGGTCGCGGTTCGTCCCGGACGCCCCCCCGAAGACCTGCCCCCGTTCTCGGTGATCCGAGTGCACTTTGACGACGGCACTGAGCGCGAATTCGCGATGGACTACCCCGACCATCCCCTCAATCAACATCCATGGGGGTATGAGGCTGCTCTGGATGAAACCCGCGTCCTAAGTCAGTACCGGGATTCCATCGCGCGCGCGATCGAAGAAACTTTGGAACGTCGCGAGGATTTCGCCCGGGGTGCGCGGCGCTGGTTCCCGCGCGGAATGCTGGCCGATATCAACGAGGCACATCTGAATTTGGCCGAGGCTGTGCTTTACACGTACAAGGACCAGGGCCCACAACCCACGCGCGCGATCTTGCAGGCCATCGATGACCTGCCCGACGATCCGCTCACAGTGTTCGCACTCGACTTGGCCATGCAACGCGACCCGCGCTTCGATGAGGTCGGGCCCACCGGCCAAGTGCTCTGGTACCTGCGCGAGCTCGAGCCCGAGGGCGTGCGCGAAACGCCTCGTTGGCTGCGTTATCGGCCCGTGGCTTATGACCAAACCCAAATCCCCGAAGCCCTGCGCGAGCTCGAGGTGCGGTTAGGGGATGAGCTCTCCCCTGAGGAGGTCCAAGACCAAATGGCCACGCAGGTGGCCGACCAGAACGAAGTCGAATGGGTGCTTATCTACCCCCACTGGCGCGCGGGTACGTTGCCCCTATCCGGCCGGTTGAGGCATCTCTTCCCGACCGCGTCGGGGGCTGAACGGGTGTATTTCACGTTTGTGGACGCGGATACAGGGCAGACCTTCCCTGGCTGGGTGGTGCGGCCAGGACGTTATGTATACGGCTTGGGTGAATGGTACCGCCGCAAGGGGTTGTTCCCCGGCGCGCGGGTGTGGGTGCGCAAGGGGCCTCAACCTGATCAAGTGATTATTCAGGCACGGACGCATCGACCCAACCGCGAATGGGTGCGCGTCGCGCAGGTCGGCGCGGACGGACGCTTGCACATCAGCACCCACGCGGTGCCGGTGGTCGCCGATTATGAAGAGCACATGGCCTTTGTCGTGCCCAATCCCGAGGCCCTGGATGTCGTGTGGGATCGGGTGCAGCACGAAAAGCTCCCCATCGAGAACCTGCTGGTCTCGTTCATGCGTGAGCTCGCGAAGCTCACGCCCCAGGCTCATGTGGACGCGGCCGAGCTCTATGCCGCGTTCAACCTGGTACGGCGCAGCCCGCCAGGGCCGATTTTCGCGCTCCTCGCCACCCGACCATGGTTCGAACACGTCGGCGACACCTATTACCGCTTGCGAAACGCGGAGTGAAACCAGGAGGCCGGGTTATGGTACGCCCTCGTCGCACTAGCGTGATGCGTCCGACGATCGACACGCCCTTCCACATCGATTTTGAATGGTGGAAACAGCGGGACCGAGATTGGCACATCTATCTGGTCAATCTGCTATGCGATACCCACCGGGAGCAGTGGAAGGACGCGCGAGCGGACGAGACCCTCGATTGGGTCGACCAAACGACGGGCGAAGTGCGTCCCGTCAATGCCGTACAATACATCCTGATGCGGCACTGTGCTCAACAACCCAATTTCCTGACGCCCCAGGGCGGGCTCGTGGACCAGATCTTCCGCGTGCTCCTGGCTCACGGGAACGCGCCCATGACCCCGCGCGAATTGGGCGAGCGATTGCAGAAATCTCCGCAAGTTATCCTACGGGTGCTTGCCGGTCCCCGGGTCTACCGCGGCATACGTCCCGTTCACGCGCCCGGGGGACGTTAGCGGCCTGCGCACAGGCAGGGCACCCATCCCAGGAGGCCAACCATGCAAGCCTCATCTGGTGGTGCGATTCGAACGTTTATTGCTGTGGACCTTAACGCCGAGGTTCGGGACAAGCTTCAACAGGTCATGCAAGCCTTACAGCAACAATTGGCCGACCTCCCCTTGCGTTGGGTGCCCGTGGAAAACATCCACCTGACCCTGAAGTTCTTGGGCGATGTTTCCCCACGCAATTTGGAATTGGTCAAAAGTATGTTGGACGGCGAGGTCAGCCTGCACCGGCCCTTCGAATTCGGCGTAGGCACCTTGGGCGCCTTCCCTCATGAGCGGCACCCACGGGTGCTTTGGGTGGGCGTGCAAGGTCCTCGGGCGCTCTCGGACCTCTACGAAGGGATCGAAACTGCGATGGCGCGTTTAGGCTACCCGCGCGAGCGACGGCCCTTCACGCCGCATCTGACCCTGGCTCGGGTCGCGCGCAACGCGTCGGCCGAGGCCATCCGCCAGATCCGCGAGGTGCTGCGCAGCTCGAACTTGGGGTATTTGGGCAGCGTCTACGTAGAGGAAGTGCACCTTTACCGCAGCGACTTACGCCCTCAAGGACCCAAATACACGCGGCTATACACAGCGACGCTGCGAGGCGATGTCTCGGTTGTGTCGTAGACTCCCGTTCCATTGGCAAGGAGGTGAAGGATCGTGGCCTCATCACAAGCCATGCATTTGGCCCACACTTTGGTTGAGGCGCTGGAAGAGAAGAAAGGCGAAGACATCCTGGTCTTAGACATTTCAGAGCTCACGCCCGTAACAGACCTGTTCGTCCTGGTCTCGGGCTACAGCGACCGCATGCTTGACACCTTGGTCCAACACGCGTTGGATCAGGCAGCTGCCCGTCATGGCCGTCGTGGTCGCGTCGAAGGCACCGCCCGCGCGGGATGGGTCTTGGTCGACTTCGGCGATGTGATCCTGCACGTGTTCACCCCCGACATGCGGGATTATTACGACCTCGAAGGCTTGTGGTCCCAAGGCCGGGTCGTGCTGCGCATGCCCTAGCCCCACCAACCCGCCTGGGTTCGGTTGACTATTATGAGGAACGCGGCGCCCTGGCTGGGCGCGCGCCGCGGGTGAAGTTGTTACACCGCTGGCCGCCGCGTGGTCAGCCGTACTTCGCGCGCAGTCG
>JAADEP010000019.1 GCA_013153335.1 Chloroflexota bacterium | reverse complement strand
ACGCGATGGTGATGCGCTACGCATTGGCCTATCCGCAGGTGCGTTTTCGCTTAGAGCACGACGGGCGTCTGACTTTGCAAACCTCAGGCCGTGGGGACCGGCGCGATGTGCTCGCGGCGTTGTATGGGCCTGAGGTCGCGCGCGCGCTTATCCCTGTGCTGGCAGAAGACCCAGATTTGGGCCTGACCATCGAAGGGTATATCAGCCCTCCGGGCACCACGCGTAGCCATCGGCGCGATATGCTCTTTTTCGTCAACGGGCGTCCGGTTCACGACCCGGCTTTGGTCGCCGCGGTGCTCCAGGGCTATCAGAACTTGCTCATGAAGGGACGTTACCCGATCAGCGCGCTGTTTTTGACTCTGCCCCCTGAGGCCGTAGACGTCAATGTGCATCCGACCAAGGCAGAAGTGCGCTTCCGCGAGCCGGATCCCGTGTTCCGGGCAGTGGTGCGCGCGGTGCGCAAGGCGCTCTTGGCCCACGCGCCGCTCGCTACGGATGGGGCGACGTTGACCCAATGGGATGTGGTGCAACCCCGTTGGGCCGGCGCGTCCTCGGCTCCGGCTGAATCGGGCACGCGCGAGTCCGGGGCGCCCGTTCCGCCTCCTGGGGCAACTCCACCCCTGCCTGATTTGCATGACGCGACCCTGGACTCGCCACATACCGCGGCTGCACCCGCTCCCGAGGCCAGGGCTCCTGCAGGCTCTTCGCCCGCGCCTGAGAACGCGGAGCAAGGCGCTACGCCGATTTTACGTTTGGTGGGCCAGGTGGCCGGGACTTATTTGGTCGCGGAGGGCCCTGACGGGCTGTATCTAATCGATCAACACGCGGCCCACGAGCGGGTGTTGTTTGAACGCTTGCGAAAGCAATGGCTCGCGAAGCAACCCGCGTCGCAGCCGCTGCTCGAGCCTGTGACCGTGGTCCTGCCGCCGGATCAGGCCCGCGCGCTCGAAGACCAGCTCGACGCGCTCAAGGCGTTGGGTTTTACGATTGAGCCCTTTGGGCTGAATATGTTTCGGGTACGGGCGGTGCCGGCCCTTTTCGCGCATCAGGACCCCGCACGGGTTGTGCAAGCCGCGGTTGAGGATATCGATGAAGACGAAACGCCCTTGCGTCACGCGCGGGAGGAGCAGCTCATCGCGCGTATTTGCAAGGGCTTGGCAGTCAAGGCCGGTCAGCAGCTAAGCCGTGAGGAGCAAGAACGATTGCTGCAGGATTTGCTCGCGTGCGAGAACCCGCGCACTTGTCCTCACGGTCGGCCCACGATGATCCACATTCCGGTGAGCGCCCTCGAGCGGCAATTTGGCCGTTTGGGACCGCGTTAGCGCTACCCAGAATGCGCTAGCGCTGGATGGTGGTGCCTTGGCCAGCCAGCGCCCGGCGTATGGGTTCCGCGACCCGGCCATCCGCCATGATGACGCGTTGGACCCCGCCTTCTAACGCCTCGCGCGCGGCCAAGACCTTTTTCTTCATGCGGTTTTTCGCGTAGTCCATGGCTTGGTCCAACTCAGCTGCGCTCATCCGACGGATTAAGGTGCTTTCGTCCGGGAACGCGCGCAGCAAGCCCGGGGCGGCCGTGAGCAAGATCAGCGTATCCGCCCCAAGCGCGGCCGCGACCATGGCCGCGGCGCGGTCCGCGTCCACGTTGAGGGCTTCGCCTTTTTCGCTGACCGCCAGGGGCGCGAGCACGGGCATATACCCTTCGTGCAACAACAGACGCAAAAGCCCAACGTTGACGTTGGTGATCTTGCCCGTGTAATCCCCGCGCAGGACTTTGCGCTTGCCGTTCTCGACGATTTTGATCGCGCCTTTGCGACGAGCTTGCAAAATACGGCCATCCAGGCCGCTCAAACCCACCGCGTTGATGCCCGCGCGTTGCAGTTGCTCGACCAAAAGCCCGTTGACCTTGCCCCGTACGGCCATGAGGAAGATTTCCAAAGTCCGGCGGTCGGTGTAGCGGCTGGTGAACCCAGAGGGTGAGGTTACAAAACGCGGAGGATAGCCCAGGGCTTCGCCCAGGGCATTGGCCTCGGCTGAACCGCCGTGGACCAAAACCAGCTTTTCCCCTGCGCGATGCAAGGCCGCGACGTCCTGCACGATCGCGTCAAAATCCACGCCTTCGGTGCCACCAAGCTTGACGACAAGCATGCATCCTCCTACCCGCGTCGGCTTTTCAGGTTTGTCGAGATAGCGCCGGGCCCAGCGCTATACCGCGATGCCGCCTTGAGCGACGATTTCTTGGTAACGCTGCCAGACTTCCGGAGCCTTCGCCCGAGCGCGGGCAAAGATGGCTTCTTCGTCCAACGTCTGGAGCTCCCGATCGCGCATGAGCACACGACCGTCCACGATGGTTGTGCGCACCATACCGTCTTGCATGCCAAAGAGGATGTGCCACGGCCAATTGCCTTCGGTGATCGGCGTCGGCGGGTCGTAATCGACGATGATGAGATCGCCCACGGCACCCACGATCAGCTGTCCTATGGGCAGGCCAAAATGCAATTCGCTCAAGGCCGCGTTGTTCGCGAAGGCCATTTCCGCGACCAGCTTGCCATCCATGCGCCGCGGGTCCCGATGCGCGACTTTGTGCAAGAGATATGCGACCCGAGCTTCTTCCCACATCGCGTGCGGGAAACCGTCCGTACCCAATACCACCCGGATGCCGGCTCGCATCAGGCTCTCGACCGGGGCAACGCCAACACCGTTGTTCATGTTCGAGCGAGGTTGGTGACTGACCCAGGTCTGGGTCTCGGCCAAATAGAAGATCTCCCGCGCGTCCACATGCACCGCGTGCGCGACGATGGTCCGAGGCCCCAGGATGCCGAAGTTCATGAGCCGATCCACAACCCGGGTGCCGCTTTTGGCCAGGCTGTCATATTCGTCGGCCTCATGCTCGGCAACATGGATGTGGAATCCAACGTCCGGACGCGCGGCCTCCCGGCTCGCGGCCAAGGTCGCGTCGCTTAGGGTTAGGCTCGCGTGCAAGCCAAACAGCCCGATAATACGACCCTCGTATGGGCGCTCGCGGCGCAGCCGTTCGATAAACCGCACATTCTCTTGAATCGCTGCTTGGGCCTTCTGCGGACCGTAGCGGTCGGTCACTTCGTAAGCCAGAGCGGCCCGCACACCGGCCTTGTCCACCGCGTCCGCGATAATGTCCAACGAACCTTCCAGCGCGTTGGGCGACGCGTGGTGGTCAAAGAGCGTGGTGGTGCCGTTGCGGATCGCGTCGACCAACATAATGAGCGCGGACAGTTCAACCGCCTCCTCGTCCAACGCTTGGTCGAGGGGCCACCATAGACGCTGCAAGATTTCCGGGAAATCCTTGGGCGCGGGTGGGGGAATGGCCAACCCGCGGGCGAACGCGCCGTAAAAATGCGTATGCGCGCAGATCTTCCCCGGCATTACCCATCGCCCTTGGGCATCAATGCGGGTCGTTTGGGGATAGCGTGCTTCGAGCTCGGCGCTCGGGCCCATGTCCATAATGCGGCCTGAGCTGTCGATGAAGAGCGCGTGGTCGTGCAAAATAGGCCGATCAAACTCCATCGTGAGCATGTTGGCACGGGTTACGAGCAACATCGGCGATTCCTCCTCAAAGGGCTCGGGTTTGCCGGATGAAGGCAGTATAGCACAACCCGACCATTGTGCCAACGGTCGAAAAGCG
>JAADEP010000157.1 GCA_013153335.1 Chloroflexota bacterium | reverse complement strand
TTTTGGTCGAAGAAGAGATTGCCCAGGCCATAGGTGAGGAGCGCGCCGTGGTAAAAGGCTATGCTGTGCGGATGGTGGGCTTGGCTGCCGCTGACGATGACCGCGCCCGCGTCGGCTGCGAGGCGAAACGCTTTTTTGAACGACTCGGGTGGATCGAATACGTACAGCTCGTGATGCTGATACGTCACGATGGGTAGGTAGCCCTCATCCCGCAGGGTGCGGACGCGCTGTGTGAGCAGGTCCCAATCGCAGGCGACCGCGCCCGGGTAGTTCGGGGCCGCTCGCGCATATCCCCCGCCTTTGACGTTGCATCCCACAAACGCAATGCGGTTGCCGTTGTGCTCGAACTTCGCCGGTCGCCATCCGTCATCCCAGTTTTCGCCGCCGCCGTAGTAAGCCCAGCCCCGCTCGCGGTACATGTCCAGGGTATAGTACACCGCATCCGGCCCGCGGTCGTTCATGTGGTCCCCCGCGAGTTCTACCACGTCGGTGCCCACGGCTTCCAAAAGGCCAATATATTTGGGCGCGCTGCAAAATTTCAGGTCGGGCTGCACGGGATTGGGCGGCGGGCACGTAGGGTCAAAGGGGACTTCGTTGTTGATGTGCAGGATGTCCATGCTGGCCAAGAACGGGCCGATGTCCTCCGCGGGATAGGTGATGCCTTTGACTTCCATGAGGTACGCGGTGGCCCGGACCAGCGCGGTCACGCCCGTGAGCGCGACCCGCGTCAAACGCCCAGGGTCGAAGTTCGAGGCGGGGCGCGGCGCGTCGGGCAAAGCGGCTAAGGGCCCTTCGAGGCTTAGCGGCAGCCGTAGCGGGTACGCGTCGTCCCACGGCAAGGTGTTGTTCACGCGGAGCACCTTCCAACGGGGTTCAAGCTCTTGCCACGGGATGATCGCCCAGGCTGGGCGTGAGGTCCACGCGGTCTCGAGCAACGTTTGCGCGGGCAACACCCGAACCCGACCCGAGGCGGGCGGTCCCCAAAACGCGCGCAAGGCTCGTTCGGTCTCGGGGCTCATGAGCAGAGGGGGTTGGTTCGGCCACGGTGCGGATCCTTCCCCTTGCCAGAAGGCGCGCAGGGCGTCAAGGGTCACCCCCTCTTCCAGGGTTGGGAAGGGCGCAACCAGCACCAGGGTCCATTGCGCGGCCGCGGGCTGGTTATGCGTCGCCCAGACCCAGCGCAGGCCCGCGGCTTGCGGCGACTCGGCCCAGGCCCACCCGCGCGGGAGCTGGGTCGCGCGCAGGCGGGTGGGCACGTCATCGGCCAGGGCGACCGTGCGAGTGACCGCGGTAGGCGTCGGGCTCGGGAGCTGCACGTGGGTCGGCGGTTGGGGCAGGAAGGGAGTCGCGCTCGCGTGCGCGTACGCGGTCGCGAAAGGCGGCGGCAGCGTGGCGGGCAGGGCCGGGCCTTCGGACGTGGTGCAACCGGTTGCCCATAGCGCAAGAATGAACCAAAGAATCACGCGACGCATCGTGGACCTCCATGCCCCACTCCCCCATCCCACAAAGGGCTATTATACGCCCGTTCGGATGGCCTGATCGAACAAGCTCAAAGGGGGGACAGGCAAATCCTGTAGAAGCCCATGCCGCGGGCGGCGAAGCCCGCGCTTGACCCGCGGGCGGCTAAACCCGCCCGCTACAAATTTGCCGCTACATGCCCCGCGTTGGGCCAGATGGTTCGTGCGCCATGCCCACGTAGCGGGCGGCTAAACCCGTGCTTGGCCCGCGGGCGGCTGAACCCGCCCGCTACCAACGCACGCCCCGCGCTGGGCCAGCCAGCTCGCTCGCAATTTTATACCAACTAGCCGCGGCTTCCAACCCGTGGCGGGCCCGGCTCAATGGCGACAGCCCCCTCCGCCTCCCCACGCCCCTTGACCGTTTCTACAACCTTTGCGTGCACCCGTGCACCAGGTGCCTTGCAAACTCGCGCGTGAAGGATGGTACACTGATTCCTGCCGGGGTCTTTATGCCTCTCGGCTGGGAGGGAATGCGATGCGTATTGGCATGATGGCTGACCTGTATCGCCCGCATATCAGCGGCGTGACCAACTATATTGACCTTACTCGCCGCGTGCTCGAGGATTGGGGCCACGAAGTCTACATTTTCACCTTCGGCGATCCTCAGCCCGATGACGATGAACGGGTGGTGCGTTCGCCGGGCCTTCCGCTGCGCTTCGCGAGCAGCGGCCTTTACCTGAACGTGCGCTATACCCCCCATGCGCGGCGTTTGCTGCAGTCCATGGACGTGGTGCACGTTCACCATCCGTTTCTCAGCGGGCGTTTGGCCTTGCGCTATGCCAAGCCCGCGAACATCCCCATTGTGTTTACGAACCATACGCGTTACGACCTGTACATGCGCGCGTATCTCCCCATGGTGCCCGAGGCCTTGGGCGACATGGCCTTGCGCGCGTACCTGCCGCGTTTCTGCCGTGAGATCGACCTGACCATCGCGCCGTCGCGAGGGGTGCTCAACATGCTGCGCGCGCTGGGGGTGGATGCAGAGATCCGCGTGATCCCCAACGGCGTGGATCTGCAAGCGTTTACGCGGCCGGTGCAGCCGGTCGACCGCCGCCAATGGGGGCTCGAGCCGGACCATGTGGTCATCATGTACGTGGGGCGACTAGGACCGGAGAAGAACCTGCCCTTCCTGCTGCGCGCGTTTTGGGGGATGGCCCAGGTTTATCCCCAAGCGCACTTGGTGCTCGTGGGTGATGGCCCAGAGCGGGAGAATCTGCAAGATCGGGTCCAGCACATGCGGTTGACGGACCGCGTGCATTTCACGGGCATGGTGCCGTACGAAGCGGTCCCTGCCCATTTGGCGGCCGCGGACATCTTCGCGACCGCGTCGGACACCGAAGTCCACCCGCTCTCGGTGATCGAAGCCATGGCCGCGGGACTGCCGGTGGTTGGGGTGCGTTCCCCGGGGGTGGGCGAAGTGGTCGAGCATGGGCGAACGGGCTTTTTGGTCGAGAAAGACGTAGGCGCGTTCGCGAGCGCGTTGGGGCGTCTCGTGGGCGACCGCGAATTGCGGCGCGCGCTGGGCGAGGCCGCGCGCGAAGCCGCGCAGCAGTTCGACATCCGGCAGACCACACGGGCCTTGGTCGCCGAATACGAACGTCTCATCCAACGCCACCGCACCCAGCCCCAACCTTGGTGGCGCCGGTGGCTTCCGTGGCGCGGGGAAAAGGCCGCGTGGTAGGCCTGTGCGCCGAGCCTCGCCCTACAGAGGCCTGGTTGCGTGGCCGGTGTTGGATACCATCCGATGGCCCGTGTCGCTTTCGTCCTTTTTTGGGGTGAATAGCGTAGCTTCGTGTGTGGTTCACCGCCGTGGCCGGGGTAGGGAGGCCAAGCGACGGACATGGCCTCCTGGAGGGTCGCGGCGCGTCTGGCGTCGGAGCGCCCGGCCACGTGAAAGGCGTTCGACGAGGGTCGCGACGTGGCGAGCGGCTGGGCGACGAGCGCGGGCTTAAAAGAAAAAGCCCCGAAACGGGGCTTGTGGCTGGGGGCGGTGGACTCGAACCACCACGTACGGATCCAAAGTCCGCTGTCCTGCCGCTTAGACGAGCCCCCAGCGCCAGCCTTTATTATAGCCGCTTTTGCGAGCCTTGACAAGCCTTTGTGCGCTGAAGTACGGGTGCACGCAAATGTTGTAGAAATGTCAAGGGGCGAGGGGAGGCGAAGAGGGCTGTCGCCGTTGAGCCAGGCACAGCGTGCCTTGCGCA
>JAADEP010000190.1 GCA_013153335.1 Chloroflexota bacterium | reverse complement strand
CCATCCCGGTCTCTTGGGTGGCCTCTTCCTTCGGCTGCTCCGCGGGCGCTTGGGTCGCGGCTTCTTGGGTGGCCGAGCCACCACACGCGGCCAGCGCCACCGCCAGCAACGCCAGCAGGGCAAAGGCCAGCATCCAGCGTTTCTTCATCTCTTCTCCTCCTCAAATGAGGGATCTGCCCCGAAGCTTTCGGGGCTGCCCCTATTGTACGCAAAAAGCTCATCGCGTCAAGGCCTCTCTATCCCTTCCCTTTCCCATCTCGCGGAAAGGGACCGCCGTTTTGGGGTGTTTTTCGCTTGCTCACGTGCTTTGTGCTATCCCAAAACGCCTATTTCCGCCCTTCCGACCATGTAACCTCGCGCGTGCCCGCGCCCAGAAGGCCCCCGTTCTGCAGGGCCTAACGCTACAAGCCCGGCCGCGCTCAGGTCGCGGCCGGGCACCCCGCAGCAGGCCAATGGCGCGCCGCCCCGAGCGGGGCCCTCAGCCAGCGCCACCAGGGCGCCAGGGCCAGGGTCGTTGGCTTCGCGCGGTAACCGGGCCAACGAACGCAGGGCATCGGTGCTACAATTTGATCTGCCAACGCGAGCCCCAATCCGCGTTGAGCCCTTGCCGCAGAGGCGGATCGATGGCTCCTCGCCGCATTTTTGTCGTAGCTGATCATGGCTTGGCTTTGGTGTATTTTCTGCAATCGGACGTGGTGCCCACCCTGCTCGACCGGGGCGTGGAGGTCATCGTCCTCACCGACGATGCCTTGGTCGAACGCCTTCAGGCGCGCTTCGGTCGCCCGGGGGTGCGCTTCGAGGGCCTGCGCTTGGATCAGGCGCGCGCGTACTTCCGGCAACATCACTATCGCACCCAGTGGTGGCTCGACTTTTTGCGCCGCGCGGGCGCGTCGAACCGCATCCCTTTGGGCGCGGTTGAGAGCTACATCCAGCAGGTCGCGTTTGAGGCCCATGGACGGCGCAAAGCCGTGCTCCAACTGATGCGCGCGTATCTCGCGCTGATGCGGCGCTATCGTTGGGCGCGGCAGGCCGTGGTACGCGCCCAGTGGCGTTTTACGCCCAATATCTATGAGGATTTGTTCGAGCGTTATCGACCGGACTTGGTGGTGGCCAGCACGCCGGGGTGGCGCCTGGACCGATACCTCCTACGCGAAGCTCGCTTCCACCATGGCGTGCCCACCGCGGCCGTTATCGTGGGCTGGGACAACACCAGCAGCTACAGCCTGCCTGGCGCGCCCGTTCAGGCCCTCAACGTGTGGTCCGCGATCCAAAAGCGCGAGGCCGTTGAGGGCTCGGATTGGGACCCCGCGCGCATCCACATCGGCGGCATTCCGTCTTATGACGGGTATTATTTGCGGAAGTGGGTCCTGCCGCGCGCGGCGTACTTCCAACGTCATGGCTTAGACCCCAATCGCAAGCTCATCGCCTACGCGGCCAGCTTCGTGACCTTCTCGCCCAACTACCAAAACATCGAAGCGTTGGCGCGCCTGGTGGCCGAAGACCGGCTCGCCTATCCCGCGCAGCTCCTCATTCGGCTGCACCCCAATCATTTTTTGGATGTGCCCCACTTCGCGGCCGAGCGGGAACGCATCTACGCGCTGGCGCGCGAACTTCCTCACGTGCACGTGGTACAGCCGGTGCCTTTGGGCGGATCCTTGGGCTATTACTCCGGCGAAGATATGGACGAGAAGTCATCCATGATGGCCCACGCGGACGTGTTTACCACGGTGTATTCCACGATGGTCGTGGAGACCGCCATCCACGATACGCCTGTGGTGAGCGTGTGTATTGACGCGCCCGAACCCTGGCCGGGCAAGTTCACGCTCAAGCTTTCGGAGATCGGTCACTGGCCCACCCACAGCCGTTTTTTGCGTTCGGGCGCGGGCGAGGTTGCGTACAACGAGGTCGAACTGCAAGCCGCGCTCAATCGCGCACTCGAAGCGCCCGACGCGCGCGCGGCGGCGCGTCGGGCTTTTGTCGCGCGCGAGACCACTTACACCGACGGCTCGGCCGGACGTCGAGTCGGTCAGTGGCTTGCCAACTTCGCCAAGGCTTAGATCAAAGCCACCAACGCCGCGAGTACGCGTTTGGCGGCTTGAGTCGACGAGGATCCACGACCGACCTAGTCGCCCTTCTTGCGCGCGGGTAGCTGAGCCGCGATGGCCTCCCGCAGGCGCTCTAAGAGCTGCGAGGCCACCGCGCGGCGTGCGGATCGCAGCGCGCTGAACAATGCGTCCGCGTCCGAGCGGCCATGGCCCACGAACACCAAGCCGTTGATGCCCAAAAGCGGGACCGCACCCTGACGTCGCGGGTCGAGCATGGCTTTGAGATGGTCGAACGCGGGCTTGGCCAGCAACGCGCCGAGCTTGGTGCGGGGGCTCGCGAGCAGCTGTTCCTTCAATACGTCCGTGAGCAGTTTGGCCACGGCTTCGCTGGTCTTCAAAAAGACGTTTCCAGTAAAGCCGTCGGTGACCACCACGTCGACCTCGCCGCCGAAGGTTTCTTTGGGCTCAACATTGCCGATGAAATGCAAACCGCTCTCGGCCAGGAGGGGATACGTCGCTTTGACGAGGTCATTGCCCTTGCCCGCCTCTTCGCCGTTCGAGAGCAGGCCTACCCGCGGGCGTGCGACGCCCAATACAAACTGCGCGTAGACCGAGCCCATGTGCGCGAACTGAACCAGATATTCGGGCTTGCATTCCGCGTTCGCGCCCACGTCGATCACCAACACCTGCCCTCCGGTTCGGGTGGGGAAGGGTGCGATCAAGCCTGGACGCCGTACGCCGCGAATGCGACCGAGGAGAAACAGCGCGTTGGCCAAGGCGCCGCCCGTGTTCCCCGCGGTGACAAACGCGTCGGCTTCGCCCTCTTTGACGAGGCGCATGCCGACGGCCATGGACGTATTGGGCTTGCGGCGCACGGTCTCGCCCGGTTTGTCGGTCATCTCAAAGACCTCGGGCGCGTGGACGAAACGCAAATTCGCAGGCGGGTGGAGGGGCTCCAGCAGCGGCAGCACTTGATCCCGTTGGCCCACCAGATAAATCACGTCCTCGGGCCACTGCCGTGCGGCGCGCACCGCGGCCTCGACCTCGGGCCGCGGATGATGGTCGCTTCCCATCGCATCCAAAACCAAACGCATCGTTCGCCTCCTGGCGCTTGGGTTCCGGCTTGGGCGGATTATACAATACGTTTTCGTCGCAGCCCCGCGAACCCTCGTTCGGGTATCCCATCCCTTCGGGATTCCGCGCGTATCCCTGCGTTGCCTCTAGGTTCTAGAAAGCTGAAGCGCAACGGCTTTGGTGTTCAAGAAATTGACGTTGAGATTCAAAAATTTTGAACCACGTCTTGACAAAATGAAACCGGGCTGGTATACTGCTTTCAACCCAGGAGACGAGTATGGCTACGCATCCCCTTCCAACCCAATGTCCGCTTTGTGGTGGCCCGGTGGTGGTCACCCGGTTGCGCTGCGAGCGGTGCGACATCACCATCGAGGGCCGTTTCACGCCCTATCTTGCCTCGCCTTTGGCCCGGCTTACGCCCGAGCAATTGCGCTTCGTCGAAGCCTTCCTGCGGGCTGAAGGCAAGTTCTCCCGGCTCGAGAAAGAGTTGGGCCTGTCGTACCCTACGCTGCGCAATCGGCTGCGCGAGATTTTGCGCGCGATGGGCTTTCGCCCCGCGGACGACCCCCGGCCCAAAACGCGGCGCCCTACGCCCGAGGAGCGCCAGCGCATCTTG
>JAADEP010000161.1 GCA_013153335.1 Chloroflexota bacterium | reverse complement strand
ATGTAAGCCTCGGGCTGGTAATAGTCGTAGTAGGAGACGAAATACTCCACCGCGTTCTCGGGGAAGAACGCCTTGAACTCCGCGTACAACTGCGCGGCCAAGGTCTTGTTGTGCGCCAAAACCAACGTAGGGAGCTGGACTTCCTCGATGACGCGTGCGATGGTATGCGTCTTGCCGGTGCCCGTAGCCCCGAGCAGCACCTGGTGCTGATAGCCGCGACGGATACCTTCCACCAGGCGCCGGATGGCCTGGGGCTGGTCGCCAGAAGGCTCAAAGGGGGCGTGAACCCGAAAACGCGGCATCGAACGCTCCGTCGCAACTCCAGTATAGAATCCCTACTTCAGTAGTTTACCGAGCTTGGGCTTTAAGGGCAATGGTCAATGGCCAAATCGCCCTTTGCCCTGGCCTCGAGCATCGAGTATCATCAAACCAGTCTCGAGCGATCGTGAGGAGGGCTGTGAATCGAGCTTGGCGTTGGCTCCGCGTGAGCCTTGGGGTAAGCCTGGGGGTTTTGAGCCTTTGGGGACTGGCCGCGTGCGCCCGTGCCGAGGTGCCCCCGCGCACGGCCACGCCGACCCGGGCTTGGCCTTCGCCGCAAGCATACCGCTCGCCCACCCCGACCGCCAGCCCGACGCCCGCACCACCGAGGGCACGAGCCGTGTCCGGCCCAAGCGCGACGCCAACGCCGCGGCAATATACCGTCCAGGCAGGCGACACCCTCTCGGATATCGCGCTGCGGTTCGGGGTCAGTGTTGAGGCCCTGATGCTGGCCAACCCCGGTGTGAGCCCGCGCGCGTTACGCGTGGGCCAGACCCTGTCCATCCCGGCCGGCGGGGCGCCGCCCGTGGCCGGAACCCCGCCGCCCCTCGAGCTGCGCGGGCCCTGGTGCTACGATACGAGCCCGCGCGTGTGCGCGGCCGAGGTGGCCAACCCCGGGCCCGCGGGCGCGGCCTTTGTGCAAGTGCGTTTCGAAGCCCAAAGCCCCTCGGGCGAGACCTGGGCCGAGCTCGGCGACGTTGATCTCACGTACATCCCCGCGGGCGAGGCCGTGCCGGTGGCGATTCTCTGGCCCGAAGAGCGCCCGTGGCCCCAGCGCGTGGTGTTGGCGCGCGCGTACCCGTGGACGGCCCCAGATGTAGGCGTGCGCGTGCAGCCGATCACGGACCTCGCGTGGGCAGGCCAAAACCGGAGTGGCGAACCGGTTCAAGTACGCGTGCAACTCTCCCAAGCTGAAGGCCTGGGCGACGCGCTATTGGTCGTTGCGGGCTACGACCGGCAAGGTCGGGTGATTGCCCTCGCCACCCAACGCGCCGAGGCCGGACAGCGCGAGCTCGTCCTGGTCCTTATCCCGTGGACCGACGCGACCATGCACCGCGTCCGCGCGTGGGTCGAATGGACCCGGCCCACCTCCCACGCCTCGCCGAACGCGCGTGACACCAACCGCGTCAGCTGAAGCCTGCCGCGCCCGAGCTTCCACCGCACGTAAGTTCGGCGCCCTTCCCCAAAACCATGAAGCCGCCCTGCCCACGCGACGCCGCGTAAGAAAAATGTAAGAAACGCTCGCCAACCCCGGATATGCGCTTGACGCTATATTCAATTCGTGCTATATGTAGAGGCGAGCATATAGGAGGCTGGCATGCGAGAGGAGAGCTTCTTCCGGCAAGCCCGAATTGCGCAAATCTTGGCCCATCCGTTCCGGCTACGTCTGCTGCATACGCTGGCCGACCGGCCCGAAGGCGCCTTTGTAAACGAGCTCGTGGACGCGTTGGCCGTCCCCCAGCCCAAGGTTTCGCAGCATTTGGCGCGTTTGCGCGAGGCCGGGCTGGTGCAAACCCAACGCCAAGGCCTCTACGTGCGCTATCGGGTGCATCCCGAGGTCCTGGAGCTCCTTCGGACCCTGGAACGGACGGCCTCGCAGCTGCCGGTGCCCCCATGGCGCCCGGGCGGGCCGCGACGCCGAGGATGGGCGAGGGGAAAAGGGCCGCATGGGCCCGGGCCGGAGAGCACCTAACCAGCCTGCTGCATGCTCACCACATCTCAACGTTTTGCGGAGGTGCAAGATGTGCCAAGGAAAAGGTTACGGACGGAAGGGACGCGGTGGACAAGGCCGCGGAGGCCGAGGTCGCTGGGGACAAGGCCGCGGCCGACACGGCGAAGGAAGCATGGGCCATGGTGCGCGGGGCATGGGCCGCGGGTTCGGCCAGGCCCGGCCGGAAGGCTGGGGCGAAGGTCGAGGCCGGGGTTGGCGCATGGGTTTCGGCCCTGAACCCGGCGCCGGACCAGCTTGGGATGCTGAAATCGAGGGCGAAACGGGCATGACGTGGCGCGAACGCCGCCGCGCCCACCTGCAAGCCCTGCGCGAGCGTTTGCGCACCCGGCTGGCAGAGGTCGAAGCCGCCCTGGCCGCGCTCGAAGGTCAAGCTGACGACGCGAGCGATTTGGCGACCGCGCACGAAGACGAAACCGCCCACGACTCGGATACCCCTTAACCCCCTGGCCCGAGCCGTGAGCGGCTGCCGCGCCCGGGGCGAAGACCGTAGTTCGCCCCGGGCGTATTGATTATAGCAGACCAATGCGAGGTAGTTCCCCTTGAAGTAAGCGGCGGGCGATAATCAAGCGCTGGATTTCGCTCGTGCCTTCCCCAATGGTCATCAAACGAGCGTCCCGATAGAGGCGTTCGACGGGGTATTCGCGGCTATACCCATAGCCACCGTGGATTTGGATCGCGTCGCGGGCCACACGCTCGGCCATTTCGGAGGCGAAGAGTTTGGCCATGGACGCGGCTTGGGTGTACGGCATGCCCTGATCGCGCAGCCAAGCCGCCTGGTACGTCATGAGCCGCGCGGCGTGAATCGCGGTGGCCATATCGGCCAACATGAACTGAATCGCCTGGAATTGCGCGATGGGTTTCCCAAAGGCTTCGCGCACCTGCGCGTACGCGCGCGCCTCCTCCATCGCGGCTTGCGCCAGGCCCACGGCCAGAGCCGCGATGCCGATCCGGCCTCCGTCCAGCACTTCCAGCGTTTGGTGCAACCCCCGGCCCTCTTCGCCCAAGAGCGCGTCGGCCGGAAGACGCACGTGATCTAGCGTGACCGCGTGGCTATGCGACGTCCAGAGGCCCATCTTACGCTCAGGCGGCCCGACATACACGCCTTCCGCATCCCGAGGCACGAGGAACATGCTCAGGGAACGGCTGCTTCGTTCAGGGCGGGTGCGGGCCAACACCACGATAAAGGCCGCGGCATCCGCGTTGGTGATCCACATCTTTTGGCCTGTGAGCACCCAGGTTTCGCCCTCCCGCACCGCCCGGGTACGGATGCCCTGGAGGTCCGAGCCAGTGTGGGGTTCAGTCAAAGCCAGAGCCGCCAGCCGCTCGCCGGTCACCACTTGAGGAAGCCAGGTTTGCTTTTGCGCTTCGGTGCCGAACCGGACCACGGGTTCGATGCCCAGGCAATTGTGCGCCTCAATGGTAAGCGCGGTACCAGGATCGCCCCAACCCAGGGCTTCGAGGGCCAACACCAGCCCCAACGTATCAAGTTCCATACCGCCGTAGGCTTCGGGCACGGTCATGCTCATCAACCCGAGCTCCGCGCCTTTGCGAATTGCGTCCCAGTTGAGTTGATTCGCCTCAGCCAAAGCCTCTACGCGCGGACGAAGCTCCTTCGCGGCGAAATCGAGCACCGCGTCACGCCACATACGAAGGTCATCCGGAAGGGTGAAATCCATGCTTGCCTCCA